>JAUWEG010000141.1 GCA_030608385.1 Candidatus Heimdallarchaeota archaeon | reverse complement strand
GAATCTCTGCTGATAGAGAAGAAGGCGTAAATACTTTTGAGAAAAAAGAAAACCTTCAGAAAGTAAGCGAAATATACTTGAAACTAGCTGAAAGATTTCCTGAACTTTTTCATGTTGTTGATGTACATGACTCAATACAAGTTGTTCAAGAAGAACTCCAAACTTTCATCAGTGATTTCTTAGAAAAAAGATGACTTTCTACTTTAGATATAAAATTACTAGAACTAATGCTGCAATTGAAAAAAGTATTGAGATAATGTCCAATAATCTGATTCTTACATCAAGATAAAGATTCTTTCTTCTTTTGAGAATAAACCCCTTAATTGTCATAGATTCAGCAAGGTCAATGCCTCTATTTATTGAATCTGTTATTAATGGTTTCAGAGTTTTTCGAAAAATATAGATTTGTTTCCGAATTTCCCATTTTTTGGCAGTTAAGCCTTTAATTTTTCTAATATCGTTTATTTCTTGAGCTTCTCTAGCAGTAATTGGTACGAACTGGTAAATTGTAATGATAAACCAGACTAACATTGCAGGAATATACATTTTTTCTAATGAAATCGCTAGTTCATAAGGTTCAACTGAGTAGAAGAACCAAGAAATTATCAAAAAAGATGTTGTAAATCTGCATAAAATAATTGCATAAAGAAAATATGCATTTTCAACTGTAAGAGTAATATTTGCCAGAAGGGTAGCTATAAGAGAAAACAATGATAAGAAAAATAAAGAAATAATGATAAATTTAACTCTGGCTCTAACAATTATTGCTAAGAAAAGAGAGAATACTGCCAAGCTTCCTAGTAAATATATGTTGCTGGAATAGAGAACACTTGTTAAGAAGATAAGAACGATTACTGATTTGGTTCTTGGGTCAAAGCGAAGCCGTTTCTTTAAAAGCTGTACTTCAATTTCATTTTTAACAGTTATTCCCACGATTTTCACCCCTTTATGGATTTTGTAAATTCTTCTTACTTAATTTAGTTTCGAACTGATTTTTTGGACCTATAAAGCTGATTTGACCATTTTCTAATCCAATAAATTCATCTGCTATTTCTCCAATCCATCTCCAATCATGAGATATTATGATTACAGTTGTTCCATTCTTTTTCATGCTTACAATCTGATTTTTTACCCATGATTTGTTTTTATCATCCAATCCATTTGTAATTTCATCTAAAATTATTACTTCTGGTTGATGTTGAATTGCTGAAAGAAAGGATAATCTTCTTTTCTCACCATGTGATAGTGAATGAGGATTAAACCGTGTTAATTCTCTCAAACCACTGTTTTCCACCATTATATCGATATCCTCAGAAATAATTTCCTTATGGATATTATTTGATATTAATAGGATTTCATCTATTGTTGTTTCCTCAAAAAACTGTTTATCTGGGTCTTGAAATACAACCCCAATCCTTTTGGTTTTTTCTATCCAAGAAAGTGATTTTAGATCTATATTATCTAACTTGATTGAACCTTGTTTCGGTTTAAGTAGTCCAATTAAAAGCTTTAGAAGAGTAGTTTTTCCCGAACCATTATCTCCTACAAGAGCCACAATTTTGCCCTTATTAATTTTTAATGAAATGTTTGATAATTGAAATTTTTCTGAAAAATCAAAGCTTAGATTCTCTATGCTCATTTTTACTTGCTTATCTGTTTTGTTTCCTTCATCTTCAGTTCTACCAATTTTATTAGGTTTCTTCCTTACAATTGCTGAAACTTTTGTAACCAAATTTTCATCAGTAATCTCTCCTCCTTCAATTCTTATTATTTTTGAAGCGAACTGTAAATATTTTTCATATTCGTGAGTTGCAATTATTATTGTTTTTCCTTTTTTATTTAATTGGATAAATGTGTCGAGTATCAATTTCTTGTTATTTTGATCCAAGTTTGCTAAAGGTTCATCAGCAACAATTATTTCCGGATTATTAACTATGGCTGTCCCTATTGCTACTAATTGTTTTTCTCCTTCCGATAATACATTTAATTTTCTTTCTATAATTTTTCCTATATTCAAATCTCCTACTGCTGAATGGACCTTTTCTACTATTTCTTCTCTAGTATAATCTTTGTATTCAAGTGGAAATGCAATTTCCGAAAATACGTAAGGGGTTGTGAAAGAGTTTTCGAGTCGCTGTGGAATATACCCTATAATTTTTGAAAGCTTAGTATATTGAACATTTGATATTTCAGTGCCTTTTAGCAGCATTTCTCCCGATTTTTTCCCTTCATAAAAGTTCTCAAGCAAACCTAGAATTGAATAACAAATTGTGCTTTTACCAGACCCACTTGCACCTGTTATGACTATGAATTCACCTTTTGAGATTGAGAAGTTAAGATTAGATACAGCAGGTTTTTCTCTTGAAAAATAACGAAAACTGAAATTATTAAATGAAATAGTAGCATCTTTCACAGTTTTTCCTCCAAAATACTACTTCTTCTTGATCTCGCTTAGAACTAATTTAAGTATGAATTTTAGCAATTTTTCATTATCTTTTGGGATTTTATTACTTGGTTTAATATTAATGCCTGCAGCTGTTAAATGACCCCCACCCGAGCCATTAAACTGATTTGCAATACTATTTGCTAGATCACCCAAATTAACATCATTTCTCTTTGCAAATTGGATAGTGCTTCTAAAACTAATTCGTATTTCATCATCTTGATGTGGTGTTATAACGGCTGCAAAATCAGTTCCAAGCCCAATTAACGCTCGTGCTACAGAAGCTTCATAACTGCTAATATAAGATATTGTGTAAATATCCTCTCCTTCTTTATGGTGTAATAATCTCTTGGTTCCTTTTATTCTTGCCATTTTTTCAGATACATTCATAGGTGATTGCAATGTGTTAATTGCTTTTTCATAATCTCCACCACTCTGGATAAGAAATTCTACTATTGAAAATATAGATGCAGATATATATCTAAATCTTCTTGAATCAAAAATCATTCCGATTAGAAACAAAGTAGCAATTTCAGGTGGAGGTATAACTTTTAGTTCCATATAAATTTGTGATAAAATTTCCGCTGTTGATGATAATTTTTTGACAATTGCATAGTCAACCTTGTCAGTATATTCATGATGTGAATGATGGTCAATCACAAAGGATAAGATTCCCCGCCCAGTAATGCTTTTTAATGGGAACTTCCCGATTTGATCTAAATTATTCGTGTCGCAAAGAAAAATTGCATCTAGATTGATATCATCTAGATTATCAAGGAATTTTTCTTTTTTAATATCTAACATTCCCTTTGATAGATTACTCATTGTGTGTGAAAACAAGTATATTGATGAAGAAGGGGCATATTTTTCAAGAAGATATTTTAAACCTATGGCACTTGAAACAGAGTCAGGATCAGCATTTCGATGAGTAAAAATTCCTATGTTCTTAATTTCTTCTTGATTAAGTAAATCTACAATTTTCATGAATTCTTGAGACATTTAAGCTCCTCCTTGAGAGCTTTTTGCCCTTGTTCAAAAAGCTCTTTCTGCAAATTTTCCAATTGTGAGGAAGTTAATCCACCTGCAATGTCGAAATCTAATGCTAGAGTTAGTATGTTGTCTGGGTTTTGAGATAGACTTACAATTATACTGTAATCTGTAAGGCGCTGTCCAAAATCATGATTTTGAATATATGTGATTATTTTCTCTTCCACATTAGTAGCTATTTCTTCCAATTCCTCATTGGACAAGGTTTCTATTCCTATATCTTCTATTTCAGATGACATTTTATTTACTCTTAAGATAATTAAAGAAGAACCAAGTTGGAAATTATTTCTTTCCCATGAGCTTCTCTTGCAATTCTTTCACAGATGACATCAATTTTTTCTCTCTCTTTGTTAAAGAGGAAAGTCTAACATCAATTTTTTCTTGTTCTTCTATAAGATGTTTTTTAACATCTTCAGCATTTGATTGGAACAACAATCTTCCTGCAGAACGGTAAATTACTGCAGAAGAATCCATATCTTTCGTTTCTTTCAATGCTATATCTACATCACGTTTTTCCAACTCTTGTTGTTGTAAATTCATTCGAATAGCTTCCAATTGCTGAACAAGTTGATTAAAACGTTGAATATCTTCCTGTTGCTCTGGTGTAATTTGTGGGGCTGCCATTTGTTTACTCTCACTTATATTCTAAAACTACTCAACAACGCAAATAAAATAAATCTTTTGATAAAAGGGAAACGTTACTTATCTAAATTTTAAGAGAATCTGATTTTTCTGTTCTCGTTTACAAGGAATTACAAATTACAAAACAAATAAAAAATAAAAGAAAAAAGAAAAAAATCTTAGATGCAGCGATAAACTGAGGTAGGACCAATTTCTCTATATTCTTTGCGGGTAACCCACAATTTAGCGAATGTTTTTAGAGAACTTAAAATACTACCACCAATCCAGACTGAATATCTTCTTTCAGGAGGTGCAATGATTTTGACTTCCATTGTCTCTGGGACAAGTTCAGTCAATTCCTTATGCAAACGTTCCTTAAGACCTGGGAACATTGTTGAACCACCGGAAAGAACAATATTAGCGTAAAGATCTCTTCGGAGATCGACGTCACAATTCTGAATGGATCTATAGATTAATTCGTCTAATGGGTTTTCTTCTGACCCTATAGCACCTGGATTAAAGAGCAACTCGGGAGCCATGAAACGCTCAGCACCGATGGTTAAAGTTTCACCATCTGGTAGTGTGTAAGTTTTTTCCATTCCAGATACTTTTTCTGCTAGTTTTAGTTCTTTTTCTGGATCTAAAGCTACGTAACAAAGACGCTCCTTAATATCACGGACAATTTCTCTTTCAGCACTGCTAGATAGAGAATAACCTCTTTGACGTAGAAGTCTTCTGAGGTAATCTGTAATATCTCGTCCACCTATATCGGATCTATGAATAGCATGGCTAATAGCGAAACCTTCGTAGACAGGAACAATGTGAGTAACACCATCTCCAGAATCTACAACTATACCAGTTGTACGACCAGAAGCATAAAGTGATAGAATAGCTTGCATTGAAATATACATAGCAGGAACATTAAATGTATCAAACATTAATTCTGCCATTTTCTCTTTGTTTTGATTCTTGTTTAATGGAGGTTCAGTTAATAGAACAGGATGTTCGTTAGGATTGACTCTTAAATCATTGTAAAATGTATAATGCCAAATTCTCTCCATTGCATCCCAGTCTTGAACTTGTCCATGTTCGACAGGATAAACAAGTTTCAAAACACCACGGAGGTTAATTGCTTCCTCGCCTATGTAATATTCGCGGACATAGTGTTCAACATCAGTCATAATAATCTGATATTTTGGATAACCAATAATTGTTGGAAAAACACTTCTTGGTTGATCTTCGCCTGCAAAACCGTTCTTTGTAAAACCAGTACCGTTATCTATAACCAGCGGTTTATTTTGAATCATCTCTTCCATAGATATCACTTTTACTTGTTTTTATTGAATCCAATTTTCGTCTTGGTCTTATGGATTCATAACCTTGAAGTATATATTAAATGTTTTGATAGTATTAGCATAAATGACATGAACACTATCGTAGCTTTTATAAACAAAATTCAAAGTTCTACGTCGTTACAACTGCTAACTACATCTAGAAAAAATGATTGTTCTTCTGAAAGCCTTTACTATATCAGTTTTTGGACTACAAACTCCCATAGTACAGCAGATTTTCCCTAATCTCTTTTTCGCTAAAGCCTGCACTAATTCCGACTATAATTCTAATTACATCCATTGTCTCTGCAAGCTTCAATTCAAAGAACCCAATTAATGCATCCATTTGCAGAACTGTACCATAGCGGAAAGTCTTTTTCCAATAATTCAATAGATACCTTTCAACTGCAAATTCTAATTCATGAAGAGGTACATCTTTGGTACTAATGTACTTAGCGAAAACTGTTCGATAAGGCGCATAGTTGTATGTCTCTAGAACTTCTTGAATACTTGTTGCTTTCAACCCCTTTACAGTGAATTTATTGCGTTGAATGAATCTATATGCAGGTATGTTTAGAGCTATACAACGACATAAAGCTAAGATATTTTTCATATTGACATATGTTTCATAATGCTTTGATACTTTAGGTAGCATACTATAGATATGTTGATCTATTGCAGATTCTAGGGGTGTAAATCTTCCCGTTGTTTTAAATTCTTCATTTGCTAATTTAAGACCTTCTCGCAGTGTCTGATTATTTTGAT
>JAUWEG010000087.1 GCA_030608385.1 Candidatus Heimdallarchaeota archaeon | reverse complement strand
TAGTCTCAAAATTCATAATTAATTTCTTCATCTGCGGGTTGTAAAAATTCTTTTGACACTGTTAGTTTCAATATTTCCTTGAATTTCTCTGTTTGTAATACTGAGTTTTTAACAATTGCTTCTATTTCTTCTATTAATCCTTGTAGGGAATTTACATCCTTAATAGTTATCTGAAATTGTGTTTTTAGAGTTTTTTTACCTTCAATTATTTCTTCTTCAGATAGTAGATCTGTTTTGTTCAACACTCGTATAATCAAAACATTAGGAAATTCTTTCTCAATATCTTCAATAAGATTGAATTGTTCCTCAAGTGAGATAGTAGCATCTTTAGAGATGTCAAACATGAAAAGGATAATGTCTGCGATATGTCTAATTGATATTATACTCTGTCGTTCGATCAGATTTCTATCTCGAAATGGCCTATCCAAAAGACCAGGTGTATCCACTACTTGTATGTTGGTCATTCCTATATCTCTATGGCCAAATATAATTTTCTTTGTTGTAAAAGGATATTCTCCAACTTCAGGTTTTCCGGTAGATATTTCTATAACCAAAGAAGATTTTCCCACATTTGGAGCTCCTGCGATAACAACAGTTGGATAGTTAACATTGAAATCAGGAACTGTTTTGAGTTTTTTAATGACCCTAATTAGATAATTGACATCACCTTTAGCTTTTTTTAATAGAGAAGCCATTCGTCCATTTGATTGATTTCTAATTTCTGCCATATCGTTAGGATGCTCTGTTTCTTTTAGTCTGGCAATATGGTCTCTTTCTAATTCTTTTATCTGGTTTTCAATACCACCCAAACGACCTAAAATTCTCCTTATTTTGTCGATATTGCCCATCAAATCGCAAATTTCACCATAAAATGGGTGGAGACTTTCAATCCATGGAAATTGATTAATAATCCGTTCTAATTTTTCTGTTATAACCATTGCAAGAGTAGAAATCCTTTCCCTTTCTAAGTTTGCTATTTTTTCCTCTCTTGAAATTCGTCGTTTTGATGTTTTGATTCTAAGGTTTTTGGTTTGTTTAAAAGCAACTGACAGAATCACATCTACAGGCGGTATATAACTGACTCTTCTGAATGGGTTACCTTTATACCTTTGTTCTGACAAACAAACCACTCTCTTACTCAATTACCGATAAATCAATTTCATGCTCGAAATATCTGTCTAGATTTTTTACTACTTCTTCTTTTCTTCTGTTATACTTTTCTTGATATTTAAGAACCATTTCAATCAGATTTGGTTTGCAATCAAGTCCGCAGATTAGATCTCCGCCTCTGCAGCCTGCTTCAATCTTATCCAGTTCATCATCATCCTCAACGAAGTATTTTGAGAACCAATCAAAAATTGTGCATATTTCGGGATTAGCACCTAGTTCTCTTTGCTCCTTAATGGTTGTTCTTCCTCCTGTAAGTGCATTCATGATTTTCTTCTTAATCGTTTTTGGTTCATCTCTTAGGAAAACACAAGTTTCCTCAACGGATGAAGACATAGGTCCTCCTGTTAATCCTTTGAGATATTTTATGTATAGAGACGCTGGAAGTGTGATTTTTCTCTTTCTCGCAACATCTCTTGTCAATCTTATAAATACGTCCTGATCCAATCCAATAGGAACAACTACAGGTAAATCATAATCTGTAGTTGGATGAAGAATATGTGCTGCTTGAATATTTGTATAATTAATAACACCTGTATTTTCCTCTCCACTTAGCCCAAGTGCTGATTTAACTGCATTAAATGTTTGATTTACAGAAAACGTTAATGCTAGATAATGTATTCTTGGTGTCATGCTAGAAATATATGCGCTCACATTTTCGGGTTTAAAACCTATAGCAAAGATGTCAATTGCATTTTGTATAGCCAGTTTGTAGGTTTCTTCTAATGAATTTACTTTACGAAAAACATATTTTTCATCGTCTGAAAAGGGTAAGAAGTATTTACATTCATATTTATCTTGTAAATGTCTAATTAAATCGTATAATATAAGATGACCGAAATGTAAATCATTAGAGGGACCCCTTCCACTGATTATTGCAAAAGATTTTTTCTGTTCCACTCTATCTAAGATTTTACCGAAATCTCTATGTGCAAATACTACTCTTCTTCTAAAAAATAAATTATCTGTACCTATTCTTGGAAGTATCTTATCAATCTTAGAAATGCCAAATTCAGAAAGAATTTTCTCATAATCCTCTCTTTTTTCAATTACATGGGATTCTATATTCTGATTCATTTCTACATCTCTTAAATAAAATGCAATAATTAAAAGCTTGATTATATGGAAGTGGACCATACTCTACTGCACAGTTTTGTGAGTAAAAACCAGTAGAAGCTATTTCCAGTCCAAGTTACCACACTCAATATTTTTTTGGAAAAATCCTTTATAAGACTATCGTCTAATTAGATACAACAATGATAAGCTGGCATGACGAGTATTCTAAGACTTTGGAACAAGCATCCAATCGATCTATAAAAAACAGAAATGCAATTATTGGTTTCAATGTCAATATTGACAAAATTGTTGAAATCACACCAGAATCGATGGATTGGAAATTACCCGATGGAATTAATTTAAAATTGAAGAATGGTAAGTTAAGACTTCCTTCTAGAGTTAATTCAATTGAGGATTTCTTCCTTTATCTTATGGATTCTATGATGAAAGGAAAGGCTGTTGAAGTAGGAGTTACTTCAGAAGAAATTGCAGATTGGATTGAAAACAGTTTTGAAATTGAGAATGTTCAAATTGGTGGTCAAGCAGGAATAATAGCTAATTTATTCAAGGGTATTGAAGTTGGAAATGTTTTGCTTAGTCTACCAACATATGACGCACAATTTGCACAATTATTAAACCCTACACTTCTAACTGTTGTTGAAGAAGGAAATTCACACTCAATTTGCGAAATTAAAAAATTAAAATTCACAGATAATGAACCCATTTCTCATTATATCTTTGAGTTTAAAGCTGGTAATTATGAACTGAATTCGTTAAAATTTGTCTGCCCTAGGGATAATCGATTTATTTTTTCTTATGATACGGTTAATGATTTGATTAAATTTAACAAAGGTTTTCATGAATATAGCCCAAATTATGTCATTGAATATTCTCTAGCAATAATCTCAGGCTTTTGCTTAGCGAATGAGCAATTGAGTTCCTTTGAAGAAATATTTGATCCAATAATAGAAATGATTAAAGAATGGAAGAGAATTAATCCTAATTTATTTATTCATATGGAATTGGCATCTACTTATAATGCAAAAAAAAGAAACTATATTAAGGAAAATCTGTTTCCATTAGTAAATTCAATTGGTGTAAATGAACAAGAACTTCTACTCTTTTCTTCTATAGAAGAGGAGCAAAAAGAAATAAAATCTGATCACAAATATACTTCCACAACTTTGTTTCACTATTTACATGATCTATTTCTTGAGTATCCTCACTTAAGAATACATCTTCATTATCTGGGGTATTTCCTTGTGATGTCTCCAGTAATGAACAATAAAGAAGCAAAGTGTGCTAAAGAAGCTCTTATCATGTCATCATATTTTGCCGCTTCAAAGGCTAAAAGAGGTGCAATAGAATCATTTCAAGACATTTATGATGTTGAATTAGATTTGTCTTCTAAAGGTTTTGATGAATTAAGAAACCTCCACTCTTACTTAAAATCCCAATTTAAAGTAAAAGGAAATTTATATGAAACAGGTATTCTGGAAACACCTTCCTTTTCTTTAGTTGGGGTTCCTACAATTTTGGTGAAAAATCCTCAGAAATTAGTTGGTCTTGGTGATACAATCTCATCCATAGCTGTTCTTTTTGGCACAAATGATTAGAAGCAGTTAGCCAACGAAATTCTAAATAGTTGAAGAATTCTTGTGCTTAAATAACTTCTTACAACTAGAATATTGATTACACAAATTGTTCAAGAAAGTGAGTAGATGTCTTATGAGCCTTATCTTTTCAGCTATTGAAGGAAATGAAACGAATTTGAGTCGAGATTATAAAGACAATGTTATCTTATTTGAGTTGTCTAACATTAAAATGGGAGCAAAGATATCCAACCTAATTAATGAGCTGAACTCAAGGGGACTAATGTATTCAATATGGATAGCAAAAAAGAAGCAATATTTGATTGTTTACAATTTTGATCAAGTATCAACAAATAAAGAAAAACTAGAAAAAATGTTGAAACATCTAATATCAACTTATTCACTTAGAATTGAAGAAAATACAGATAATTTCTTTATTTCAGACATTCAAAAAATAGAGCAAGATGACAAAGTTTTGACTTTTACTCACAGTGATAAATCAAAACAATATGTACTAGCATGTCAACTGGTTAGCTTGGATTTAGAAGCAGACGCAATAGCTAAAAGATTTACACAGTTTACAAAGGATTTAGTTGAAGCAGACGCATTTTCTGTCAATATTTCACAATTTGTTTCGAGAGAAAAAAATCAAGGAAATGTTCCATCTCTAGGAATTCTTTTTATTGCAAGAAGTCACGATAAGAACTCAATTAAGGGAAAAGAGGCTATTCTTTTAAGATATCTTAAAGCAACTGCTGTTAAATTAAATGGGCAGCTTCTCTTTGTTTCAAAACGTGATATTGTAAAACACAAAACAAATTTTCAATTCTTTGTCCCATGGATTAAACATACTGGTTTCATTAAAGATTTGCTGAATATTAATAGATTATTTCCCCCACTTAGGATAGAAGTACCTCATACAGCATCCAAAGATGAAATAATCAAACAAAGGAAGGAAAGTGTGAAACAAAACCAGATTTCAGAACAAAAACAAAATAAAGTAGTTTCTCTTCCTTTTCCAAATTCTAAGAAACCATACCAGAGTATTCGTAGTAAGAATCTTGAGAAACCAAAAATCATTAGATCAGAACCGATACCTGAAAATGAGGTAGAGAAATATGCTCCAAGTAGAATCGATGATCTTTCAGTACCTGTTCCAAGAACAATGAATTCAGTTTTTGATGCAGAGTATTTGAAAGTTAGAATCAGTAAAATTTTCAAGGAATTTGAGTTCAAAGAATCTTTGATATTTGAAGAAAACTTTGATTTAGTACTGCGAAAAGGTTCTTCTTATGTTTTTGTTAAGTTTTTCAAAGATATAATGACCCAAGATCATACTTACAAGATAATTGAAAATTTGAGTTCAATTGCAGGTTTGAGGAACCAATTTCTCTGTATAGCCGTGGCAGATGTCATAGATGACATCTCAAAAAAACTGCTAAATGAATACAATATCCTCCATTTAACAGTTACTGATGTTCTAGTTAGTGATAAACTGAAAGCAAAAATCTATGGAACAATACTAGCATAAGAAAAGATTTCGTGGATACCAAACTGGGTGGAAAAATATTAGTTTGTGGTAGGATTTATTCCCTATTGTTTTTGGTTAAGTCAAATCATTTTTTATTTCCCATGTAATCAAAATCAACTAAGAGGATGCCTGAAAATATGATTCCTACCTTGAAGACATAACCATACGAGCATCATTTCCTTGCATACTTAAATAATCAAGCAAAATGTTTTCTAATCTACTGAAACCATGTTGTTTGCATTTCTTAATTGCCATATACTGGAGAACAGGTCCCAAGGGATCACCAGTCTTGAAAGCACCTATTTGGATAAAAGATTCCATGAAAATACGTAACTCAAGAACTTCAATTCGATGAAGGTTGTTTTTGTATTTTATTAAAAGCGGATAAATTTCTCCGTATCACTTGAGTGAATACAGTTGTTGTGCGATAAGAAGGTCGCTAAAAGCATTCTCAATAAATGTAGTTTTGGTAGTTCTCTCTCTATCGCTTACTATCTCTATTCTTTCTAGAAACTGCTGCTCGATAACATCTTCTTTCTTCTTTATAAGAACAAATGAGATTATGTGTTTGACACGATTGATGCTGAAATTGTTGGTAGCCAATAACTCTTCTAATTTTACTTGTTCTAGGTTAGAGTTTAACAGATATTCGCTCATTAACAGAAAATTACTATAAAGGGTCTTGCTTCCAGTGAATATTCCTTTAATTAAATCTTGCATTTCTTCTGAATCAAAATACTTCAGGCGAGAATAAACATAAAACTTGTTAAGATTGAGAGTATGATGAATTTGCGTCTTTGTACTTATATCAAGATTCTTCACAAAGAATTCTTGTTTTAGTAAATTCTCCAATTCTTTTATCATTTTATTAGATTGTTCCAGTTTACCCTGTAAAGCCGTAACTGTAGATAGAAAAGAAAGCATAACAACATAATTACTAAAATAAATACTGTTTTCATAAATAGGATTAAGGATAGTGTAAGCTTCCTTAAAGAAATATTCTGCAAAATGTAGGTTCATATTTAACATATGACCTAAACCTGTGAAATAATATGAAATGCCTTTAACATCTAAAGGAAGCGCTTTAAATAGAGATTGTTTACTAAGCAGATTTTCACAAGATTCAAGTATTTTATTGCTACTATGCGTTCTTGTATAGATTATACTTAATATACCAATGGTTTGTGAAAGACTTCTGTAGTAACCATTTTGATAAAAATAGTCATAACATATCTCAAACAACTCAGCAGCAAGTATGTCGTGGTCTTCTATCCATTTATCAAATGCCAGTGTATAAAGACATATATGGTGTATATAATCATCTTTTTCAATGGATTCGTTGCTTAGTTTTGATGCTTTATTTATAGCTTCTCTGCTTTCTTTTATATTCCCATTAAGTCTTTCAATATACCATACAAATGTGTAGGAAAAAGCTAACCCGTTTTGATAGTTAATCTCTGTTGATAATCTTTGCATCTTTTGCACCATCTCTTTAACTAACGATATATCAGCAATCTTATCAAAAAGTTGAGCAATTTTCAACCCTAACAAAATTACTTCGGACTTTTTGTCAGACTTTTGTTGAGCTTTCTTTAATGCTATTTGTAAAATATCTACAACATCAGTAGATTTCTCATTTGAAGCAAGGATACACAATTTCTGTATTAATTGATTAGTGTTCTTACATTCCATTATTTCTTCTCGAAGTGTTTGTTTTTCTGTTGAATCCATCGCACTCGAAATCTAATGTGCAAAATGATTTATAAACTAGGGAAATACAAAAATCAAAATTAGTTAAAAAAATGTGTTAAGAGGGATGCCACATTGGTGGGGTCAATCCCTCGTCTCCATCTTCTGGGTCATATTTTTGTTTGTACATCATATCTCACTCTTGGAAAGGGTTACTCTAATAGTTCAACAAAACTATTAAAACACCTCAAAGAAAAAGATGACAAGAAAAAGAAAGGATTTGACTTCATAGAATCATGAGACATAAGGGCTTGATATGATGTTAGAAAACAAACATAATTTTTTTTCATAATTTGTTTGAAGAATTCGATAAAAATCTTTGGTATTACAGAAGCTTTTCAGTTGTACGATAAAGGATATAATTATGGGGGATCCCAACAAAAAGATTTCTTCTTATATAGCAAGTTTTGTAGAAAGGTTTTTTCCAAAACATGAAGAATCAATCCATAGTGGCTTATTTCTGATATCTAATGAAGATGAGACATTGAAAATAATCGACTGGTACTTTAACGGATATTCAGTTATTTCTGAAACAGTTTCATCTCATATACAAAATTTATGCAAGAATAAAACTGTTAGATTTACAAATGATGGGAAGTATGCATTAGTAGAAGACCCTGACAAAATACCTAATAACGATCTATATGAAGTAACAAAACATCTAGAAAATGCTCTATCGGAATATGATTCTGGAATGCAAATTGTGAAAGATGCACAGAAGCTGTTCTCAGCAAAAAATATCGGAACTGGTTATTGAAATAAATCAATATGAAGTCAATGAAACATCTTTATCTTTAGCTAATGTTTTAGGTCTTATTTTCTTCCAAATTTTCTTAATTGTTTCAGCATCATTTGGGTGAGCATAAACTCTTACGAGTGTAAAAAGAGATCTATAGGCTCTTGGACCTGCGAAAGTTGTGATATAGGCGGTTGTGTTCAAAGCCTCATTAAGTGTGAATGATTTTGAGCCAGGACGAATTTTCTCATAAGGATCATAAATATAGATATTTGATGCTTGAAATTCTTGTTCATTAATTGTCGATAGTTTGTAAGTAGAATCAATTTTCATATCAAATTCCAAAGAAATGTTCTTTTCTTCTGTGTGGCTTTTGATTTTCTTAATGAATGATTCTTGAGAAGTTATATTGCATAAATCTTCAACACTAACACCTAAATTCTCAGCTGTTGATTCATCAATAATCTTTTCCCAAACAGCTTTATAGAGTCTACGATCAAACAAATCTTTAACAAGTGATTTTGCTTTTGCAAGTTTCTCTGAATCTTTTGAGAATATTTCACCAACAAGGGTATATTCATTTAAGTAGGTATATGCCGCTAAATCATTTGTTCGTTCTATGAGATTCAATGGTTCACAAGCTTCTCTTAACATCTCATGAATCGTTATATCTGCTGCTCTAGCAGTTTTATGGAAATACACATTTTTGTATTCGAAAAATCTTCCAATGAGGGATGAATAGATGTCATCTAAACATTTCCAATTATAGTGAATTGCATCTTTCCTGAGGTGTTTTTGAATCGTTGTATTGTTAATAATTCGATTAACAGCTATTATACCAAAATGCAATGTACCTGCAAAGAAAGAATCTCTGAGCATAAAATCCAATCTGTCTGCACCAAGTGCTCCCTGAATCAGGGGATGCATAATATAACTTTCACCATCCCAGACTTTCATGAGTTCTTCTGGGGCGGTAAATTCTTCAATAAGGGGCTTTAAAAACTCAGAGTTAACCATTTTGTCTCGATGGACATCATGTCCATGAGGTGCGTTTGGATATACTCTTTTAAAGACAACATCATCATATGTGTGGCTAAAAGGACCATGACCTATGTCATGTAGGAGTCCTGCTAAACGTGCTAGTTGAGTTTTTTCCACTACATCGTCATCTTTTCTAAAAACTTCTTCAGCATATTTACCTGCTAAGTGCATGACACCAACACTATGGGTAAATCTGGAATGGATAGCTGAAGGATAAACTTGTCTAACACCTGATAATTGGCTGATCCATCTTAATCTTTGAAAAATGGGTGTGTCTATAATTTTATTCTCGATTTCTGTCATACGTACTTCATCGTATATAGGGTCTCGAATTGTACGTGTAAAATTCAGCACCTTTGTCATAGGAATTCCTCAATACACTTATTGCTTAATTAATATTACAACCTTTTAATCTTTTTGCTTATTAATAGAATCGCGACAAAATTTGATTCGGCGCCTCTAGACACAATATTTGGTTAACTCCAACCTTAAAATATCTGTTTAGATTATAAAATCTAAACTTGCTGGTGGACCGACCGGGATTTGAACCCGGGGCTACTTCATTGCGAACGAAGCGATCTACCAGGCTGATCTATCGGCCCGAATGTTATATCATCATTTGTAACAATTAATAAATTTTAGTTTAGAATGAGAATTTTGAAATTAAAGCTTTTCAAAAAAAGATTGTTAGAAAGAATAACAATATTCTATCCAGGACTCTTTATTCGCATGATTTTGCTTTTTCCAATTGCTTTCCAGTATTCAACTTCAGCTCCTTCCTTAATTTGAGCCCTCATCTCTTCTTCACTTGGTAGTGCAGTTTCAAATGTTTCATAAGTTTCAAGATCCATCATTTGTGCACTGTCATTACCAACAGATATAACTTGAGCATTTCTTTTATCAATGATTGGAGATTGTAGCTTTAAGTCACCTGGAATAGAAATTTCTGTTTTACTTCCTGTAAATATGTTTTCTATCTTCATTCTACATTTTGTGTGACCATGTTTGCCACTTTTTGATTTTTCAATTGAACGAACGAGAAAAACTTCATCGTTTTGAATAATATGATTTCCTTCTTTAATTTGGCTAGCTCTAACTGGTGTAATATCATATTCAGACATTTTTTGATCCCCTTTGAAAATTCTTTTTTGTTCTATTTATAAGCTCAATTGATATAATATATTTAAAGGATTTTGGTCTTCATTTTCAAACTATCCTATACAAAAATGTAAACTAATGGAATCAGTTATG
>JAUWEG010000013.1 GCA_030608385.1 Candidatus Heimdallarchaeota archaeon | reverse complement strand
AACATATACGTTTAGTTGATTTCTTCCATATAAACTATATGAAGAATATATTTTTATAGTTATTATTCCGAAATTTTCGCTGATAAAATATTTAAATGAGATAAAATAATCCCTGTCTATGTCGTATTTTACGAGAATTAGAGAAAATTATAGCAAAGCAAGAAATCGGGAAAGCTTTTCTTACCTTTATACGGCAGTTATAGGTCTTGGTTTCTTTACAACTGCTATAACTTGGGCAATGTTCAATGTTTACATGCCATTATATCTAGAAGATTTACTTGGGCATCTATCTAATCCCAAACTCATAATCGGTTTTATAATGGTTTTAGATAACATTGCTGCAATAACCCTACAACCATGGGTAGGGAAAGTATCTGATAATATCTGGACTAAATGGGGTCGAAGGATGCCATTTATTTTAATAGGTATTCCAGTTGCTGCAGTATTTTTTGGATTACTACCAACTTTTAGAGAATCACTTGTTCTAATATTGGTTATTATAGGTGGTTTCAATATTGCTATGGCTCTTTATAGAGCACCAGTAGTTGCATTGATGCCAGATCTTGTTTCAAAAGATTATCGGAGCAGAGGAAATGCAGTAATTAACTTACTTGGGGGTGTGGGCGCTTTAATTGGTTTGTTTGTTATGGGTGCAATTCATGATGCGAATCCAATACTCTCTTTTGTGATAGTCTCTATACTGATGTTACTTTGTTTAGTTGTGTTAATTTTTAGCATTAAGGAACAAAAAGTGAGAAAAGAGGTTGAAACCAGAGAGAAAATAAGTTTGTTCAAATCAGTTAAACAGATGTTTATTGACAAAGATAGAAGTTTATTAGCTGTCCTTTTTGCCATCTTGTTGTGGTTTTTTGGATTCAATGCAATCGAAACGTGGTTTAGTACATATGCTACGCGACCAGATCTTCTTAATATTTCTCCTGGAAGTGCGAGTATGCTTCTTGGAGTTTACTCTTTAACTTTCATCTTGTTTGCATTACCAGCAGGATTAATCGCAAAAAGAATTGGTCGAAAAAGAACCATACTAATAGGACTAGTTGGTTTGGTATTAACAATGATTCCACTTGTTATATTTTCCATTGTGCAGATACCTGGATTACGAACATTAGTTAATTTCTTACCATTTAATTGGACTTGGGAAATTATAATAGATGGACTCCTCCTCTTCTTTGGTGGAATGTTCTGGGCTTTTGTAAACGTCAACAGTATAGTCATAGTTTGGGAACTCGCAGGACCTTCTCGATTAGGAACTTATACAGGAATATATTATTTTTTCTCAGCTTTAGCAGCAATTACTTCTCCTGTACTAGCAGGTGCTCTATTTGATGCTATTGGTATAAACTTCCTATTCCTATATTCTGTTGTATTCTTTATTGGTGCATTTATAAGTACACTTTTCATAAAAACAACAGGTCAAGAAACTGATGAAATGGCAGCAAAATAAAGAAAACTACCATTTTTTCACTTTTTTTCTTTTTTAAGGACTGAACTTCAACATATTTAAATGTCATATGATGTTATGTCTAACTGTCAGTCAAGAAGTTCTTAGGATGTGATAAATTGACTACTGATCAAGAAGCAGTTAGCTTCTTTCTAGAATATAAACCAAAATACAAAATCTTTCATGAACTTATGAATAGAAGAATGAGAAATGTCCTTCTCGTTTCTAGTATTTATGATAGTTTTATGCTAGAAGAGGATGGTCGATTATCTGATCAAATTTATGAAGAATTTCAAAATCTCAATCTTCGAACTCTACCAAGAATTACTCGTGTATCTTCTGCTAATGAAGCTTTAGATATGCTAGAAGAGAAAAAGTTTGATTTAGTTATTACCATGAGACGATTAGGAGATATGGATGCTTTTTCTTTTGGAGCAAATGTTAAGGAAATCCAAGATATTCCTGTAATTCTACTGCTAAATAGTGTTGTAGAAATCAAGTATCTTCCTGAATTTAGTAAACGAAAAGGCATAGATAGAGTCTTTGTTTGGAATGGAGACAGTAAGATTTTCATTGCTATTATCAAACACCTTGAGGATAGATTTAATGCAGATTTCGATACAAATGCTGGTAATGTAAGAGTTTTTATTTTCGTTGATGATTCAATTAGGTTCTATTCTCTAATGCTTCCAGAAGTTTATGGAGAAATTATGAGACAAACTCATCGGTTAATTACTGAAGGTGCAAATGATTTTCAGGATTTGCTCAAGATGCGAGTAAGACCAAAAATTCTGCTTGCAGAGAATTATGAAGAAGCCTTGTCATATTATGAACGCTATAAAGAATACGTAATGGGTGTTATCTCAGACATAGAGTTTCCACTTGATGGAGAACTAAACAAAAATGCTGGATTTCTCTTTGCAGAGAGAATAAAAGAAGATTTTCCTAACTTACCTATTGTTCTACAATCAAGTAAAGATTTTTATCGAGAACAAGCCGAAGAGATGAACTGTTATTTCATTCATAAACGGTCACATGGTATGCTGTGGGATCTTCGAAAATGGCTTCTTGAATATGTTGGATTTGGAGAGTTCATATTTAAAGATCAGGATGGCAATATTTATGGTCATGCTACTGATGTCATTACTTTTTACAAGCAACTTTCTGAAGTACCTTTAAATTCCTTAGTTTATCATGGAAAAAGTGATCATTTTTCTAACTGGTTACGTGCAAGAGGTGAATTCGAAATTGCTGAAACATTGAAACCTCGGAAAGTTTCTGAATTTACTGAAATTGAGCTTAGAGACTTTCTAATTAAAACAATAGATAATATTGTAATGGAAAAAACAAGAGGTGTTATTAATGATTTCTCTCGAGATAATTATCATCCTGAGACTCTATATCTAAGATTACGACCAGGTTCATTAGGCGGGAAAGGAAGGGGTATTGCTTTCTTGATGTTTCTCCTTAACTCGTTAATGATTAAAGATGATTTTGCTACAGTCAATATTGATATTCCAAAAACCATTGTTATTGGTACTGATGAATATGATAAGTTCATGGAAGATAATAATCTATATGATTTTGCATTATCAGATGCCCCAGATTCTGAAATAAAGAAGAGCTTCGTTAATAGCAAACTATCAAGGAGTCTAAGAAATGATTTAGCATTTATTCTCAAAGATTTAGATGGTCCTTTAGCTGTTCGTTCATCAAGTCTTCTAGAAGATTCTGCGTACCAACCGTTCGCTGGAATTTTCGATACTTATATGATTCCAAATAATCATGGAAGTAAGAAGGAAAAGCTTGAGCAACTATGTACAGCTATAAAACTTGTTTATGCATCTCAATTCTTAAAACTTGCAAAATCATATGTCGAAACCATTCAACAGACTGTTGAAGAATCGAAAATGGCTGTTGTTATACAAAAAGTCGTAGGAAAAGAAAGACGCAATCATTTTTATCCAGATTTCTCTGGAACTGCAGCATCATATAATTATTACCCCTTTGGAGATTATATGAAACCTGAAGATAGAATTGCACATCTTGCTCTAGGGCTTGGTAAAACAATTGTTGAGGGGGAATTTTCTGTGCGATTTTGTCCAAAATATCCTAAAATAAATTACTACTCAACACCTGATTTACTATTAAATCAAAGCCAGAAATACTACTATGGTGTTGATTTAACAAAAACTGAATTTGATATTCTTGATGATGACCCCTATATTAAACGCTTAGACCTTGGAGATGCCATTAAGGAGGGAACATTATCCAAAATTGCAGATAGTTATAATTTCAATACAGAATCTTTAGAAGAAGGTTTCTTTGGCGAAGGATCTCCTGTTATAACGTTCAATCAGCAATTAAAATTTGAAACTACACCTTTAGCAAGATTGGTAACCAGAATTTTATCTGTTGGTGAAAAAGCTCTTGGTTCTTCAATAGAAATTGAGTTTGCTGGAAACTTCAGTAATTCGAAGAGCGAAAAGGATAAATTCTATATATTACAAATAAGACCATTCTTACAACAAGAAGCTCTTTTATTAGATGATTTTGAGGTTGTAGACGTTAATCAAATCTTAGCATTTTCTTCGCATGTGTCAGGAAATCTTCTCCAATCGGATATCAAGGATATTGTTTATGTTAAGGCAGAGATGTTTGATAAGACAAAAACTCTAGAAATTGTTGAAGAAATAGATTTACTAAATTCCCAGTTAACTAAGAAGAATCGTCCCTACTTGTTAATAGGTTTTGGTAGATGGGGGACAGCTGATAGATTTTTAGGAATCCCTGCTAAATGGAGTAATATTAATGGGGCAAAAACTATAATTGAGACATCTCTAGAAGGTTTCTCAATTGATTTTTCTCAAGGTACTCATTTCTTCCATAATATTGTATCAGCTAATATTGGGTATTTCCATATTAAGCATAAATCTGAGCATCATAAGATAGATTGGGATTGGATAAATAAACAAAAATCTAAAACTGATTTGGAATTTGTAAGACACATTGAGCTGAAAAACCCTTTAACAGTTAGGATAGACGCCCAAAAACGAGAAGGAATAATATTGAAACCTGAAAAATAAGAAAAATTGTCGCTGGATAATCCATCGAAAAATAGTTATTACCAGTGGCCATGTAAAATCATTGCATTGGCTACTTTCTTAAAACCAGCGATATTTGCACCTAGAACATAGTTACCGGGTTCTCCATATTCTTTTGAAGCTTCATAAGCTGTCTTATGAATATTAACCATAATTTTGTGTAAGCGCTGATCAACTGTTTCTCTGTCCCAAGAATCAAAACTGAAATTTTGAGCCATTTCTAAACCAGATGTTGATACGCCACCAGCGTTTGCAGCTTTACCTGGACCAAATAAAACTTTGTTCTCAAGGAAAACATCAATTGCTTCTATAGTGGAAGGCATGTTTGCTCCTTCGCATACAGCAAAACATCCGTTATCAACAAGAAACTTAGCTTCATCACCATCGATTTCATTTTGAGTAGCACTTGGAAATGCAACTTCAGCTGGAATCTCCCATGGTTGACCACCAGGATGATATTCGACATTAAATTCTTCTGCGTATTCTTTTATTCGTCCTCTTCTAACATTCTTAAGTTCAAGAACATATGCAAGTTTTTCTCTTGTTATACCCTCTGGATCATGGATATAACCACTTGAATCTGAGAGTGTAACAACTTTACCACCAAAATCCAAAACTTTCTCTGTTGTATATTGAGCTACATTACCAGAACCGGAAACAAGACAAGTTTTTCCTTTTAGGTCATCGTTCTTAGTTTTAAGCATTTCTTGAGCAAAATAAACTGATCCATATCCAGTAGCTTCAGGTCTAACAAGAGAGCCTCCATATTCTAATGATTTACCAGTTAATACAGGCTCAAATCGCTGTGTAATTTTCTTCCACTGTCCATAAAGATAACCAATCTCACGAGCACCAACACCTATATCTCCGGCTGGAACATCCATTCTTCCGCCAATGTGTCTATACAATTCTGTCATGAAGGATTGGCAAAATCTCATTACTTCATTATCTGATTTACCTTTAGGATCAAAATCTGAGCCTCCTTTTCCGCCTCCCATAGATAAACCGGTTAGTGAGTTTTTGAATATTTGTTCAAAACCTAAGAATTTAATGATACCTAAATTAACACTTGGATGAAAACGAAGACCACCTTTGTATGGACCAATTGCTGAATTGAACTGAACTCTCATACCTCTGTTGACCTGTATCTCACCATTGTCACCAACCCAAGGAACTCTGAAGATAATCACTCTTTCTGGTTCTGTAATTCTTTCAAGAATCTTGTGTTTCTCGAATTTTGGTTCTTTCTCAAAGACAGGTTTAATACTGTCGAGAACTTCCTTTACTGCTTGATGGAACTCTGGTTGAGCTTGATTTTTCTCAACTACATGTTCATAAACACGTTCAACATAATCTGACATATATATAACCTCTATGCGTACTTCACATACGGGTTAATTTGCTAATCTAAATTTTATTTAAAACAATTGTGATATAACTGTAAAATTACGTATTATAGATTCACAAGAATACGGGAAGTTGAGTACATGTTTAACTAGAGGCTTAAAAAAATAAAGGGAAAAATAGATTAAAAACTTATTTTTACTCTAGTTCTTTCTTTATAATATCAAGTATTTTGTAAGAATCACTCGTTGCGTCATATTCTATAACAGATTCCAACAGATTATTGATTGTAGGTTGAACTCTTACAGGAGGCATATTGACCTTTTCCTTAATCTCAGCTAGCTTAAGACCTTCAGGACGAGATGCGATTGTTGCAACAACCTCTGCTTCAGGAACATCCATTAGACCAGAATCCATCAGATACACAATTAGTTTATTTTCATTTTCTACTTGTGCTAACCTAGCAGTTGCTTCAGCTATTTTATGATCTAATGCATCAACAGTTTCCTTGGATTGAGTTTGAAGTTGAGTATAAATCAGTTCTTTACTTTTGACATCAGAACTAAATTGCTTATGTTCTGATTCCAGTTGACTAACCTTCTGTTGAAAATCAATAATTTTGCGTTCAATTTCTTCTTTGTATTGTCTTTTACTACTTTCCGTCGATTCCAGTTCACTTTTCTTTGCAATATTGATTTCCATTTCAGTTTTGGTAGTCTCGATTGATTGTTGTGTATGCATATCCTTCTCTTTTAGTTGTTCGTTGTTCTCCTTCAGTCCATGTAAAGAATTTTTTAATGAATCAATATAGTCTGGGATGACTTTAACATCATCTTTTGTGGAATCTATTGTCACCTTTGAAGTGGAAATAGTAGCTGAAACACGCGAAGATAATTCTTCAATATCTCTCTTAATCTCTTCAAGTAAGTTTGTTAGTTTTTCTTCTGACATCATAATCACCTAAATATCAATCCTTGAGAGCACTTTGAACCTTCCAGAGGCAGGATCATATTCAATAATTTCTCTTCGAGCTAAGTCTTGGAGAATTTTACGAATAATATCATCAGAAACACCAGAGGTTTTCTTAAGATTTTCAGCATTATCTACCCCGGGTGTATTCAAACTACGTAAAACCTGTATTTCTGGCAAAGTAACAATATCATTCTTCACTAAATATTGTAAAGATTTAGAACGGGAAAGTATTCGATTAAAATTGTTTTCAAGTTCAGCGTTTTTAATCTCTCTAGTTCTTGTTTGTTCTTTGTTTTCTTCATTTAATGCATCTGTTAAAACATCAAATTCTTCGATTTTGAGTTTTAAGTCCGCAACTCTTTCTTTTAAGGAATCAACTTGAAGAATGACTTCCGTACTAACTTTTTCTCTTTCTAGAATTAAAGCTGAAAGCTGTTCAATATCTCTTTGTTTGCTGGTGATTTCAGACTGAAGAACATCTCTTCTATGACTTAGCTCCTGTAATTCATTATTGAGTTGATCCAATTGATTCGAGCTTTGACTTTTCTTTTCTTCTCCTGAATTAATCGTTTGATTTATATCATCAGCTTCTTTGAAGAAGGAGGAAAGTACTTCCGTAAGTTCTCTAATCTTCCCGTTGATCTCTTCTTTTTTGCTAGCTAAAACTTGTTGCAGTTCGTCGAGGTTTGCAGCTAGCCTTTCAATATTGTTTTGAGCTGATTCAAGATTTACTCTACTCATTTTATTTCCTCACATTATTAATCTGTGTAAACAATAACAAATAATACACCATTACCTAGCTAAATAAATCTTGTTAAAGCTTAAATGGCAAAAGAAAAAGAAAGAAAGGAAAAAGCTTACTGAGTAAATGAATCAGGGCTGTCTTCTCCACCTTCAATGTTGTGGCAAAATGCAACATGAGATGCAGTGTACCATTTGGCTGGTGGGTCATCAACACGGCAAATATCAGATACTAGAGGACAGCGTGTTTGGAATTTGCAACCTGGAGGAGGATTAATAGGAGTTGGAATATCTCCAGTCAAGAAGATTTTCTTTGAGCGTTTTGTAGGATCAGCAATTGGAACTGCTGAAATCAAAGCTTTAGTATAAGGATGCATCATTGCTTCAAAAATTTCATCACTGGTTCCTGCTTCCATGATTTTGCCGAGATACATGACGTTTACTTCATCACAAAGAATCTTAACGAGTGAAAGATCATGAGCAATAAAGAGATAGGTTAATCCCATTTTTTTCTGCAAATGCAAAATAAGTTGGATAATGGCCGCACGGACTGATACATCAAGGTTCGAGACAGGTTCGTCCATTACGATAAAATCAGGCTCCAATGCTAGAGCTCTAGCAATCCCTAATCTTTGACGTTGTCCACCACTGAATTCGTGAGGATAACGGTATGCATGGTGAGGGGCAAGACCTACATCTTTTAGAAGAGTTAAAACTCTGTAACTAGCTTCGTCACCAGATGCAACACCATGAATGTCAAATGGTTCGATAATAATATCGTGAGCTGTAGCTCTTGGATTTAATGAAGCATAAGGATCTTGAAATACTATCTGTAAATGTCTTCGAATCTCCTTCATTTCATCGGAAGTTAAACGATTGATGTCAATACCTTTGAAATAAACCGCACCATCAGTAGGTTCGTGTAACCTTATGATTGTTTTTGCGGCTGTACTTTTTCCGCAACCAGATTCACCAACTAAACCAACAATTTTTCCTTTTTTAATCTGAATGGAAATACCATCAACTGCTTTCAGATGCGCTACTCGAGGTCGCTTATTAAAAGGAGGAATATATGGTAAAGCAAAGTAGAGAACAACAATGGCTCCAATAATAATTAGTCCAATTAGTTGTTCGAAAGCAAATACTACGATTGCTGCTACGA
This sequence comes from Candidatus Heimdallarchaeota archaeon, assembly GCA_030608385.1. Taxonomy (GTDB): domain Archaea; phylum Asgardarchaeota; class Heimdallarchaeia; order Heimdallarchaeales; family Heimdallarchaeaceae; genus UBA460. The sequence goes on along the minus strand of JAUWEG010000013.1, from coordinate 30,944 downwards.
AAGCTATCATAAACCATGTAGTTTCAAAGGGAACTGGAATGTCGAAGAATTTCTTCAGATTTTCTATTTCCAGAATAACGTCTTCTCCCATTTCCTTAGTTCGAATACGATCTGCAAGTAAACCTTTTTTCTGTTGTTTTTCATGAAGTCTATCAATAAAAGATTCTGCACTGCTCATTTTGTCACTTCACCTTCAATATTTTTTGGCACAGTACCAATAACGCGTTTGTCTCCTCTTTCAGCCATCCAAGCTTTACCTTCGTCAGTATAAAGGTGACATCGAACTGAATGTCCAGGTTCTATTTCAACTAATTCAGGTAGGATACTTTCACAAAGACCCAACATGTGATAATCACAACGTGGGTGGAATCGACAAGCAGACGGAGGATTGATAAGATTGGGAATAGCTCCGCGAATAATTTGTAAATCATCACGATCTGCATCAGGACGAGGAATCGCACCCAATAAACCACGAGTATAAGGGTGATAAGGGGATTTGAAGATAATCATGATATCACCAATCTCACAAATAAAACCGGCATACATGACGGCAACCCTATCGCACATCTCGGCAATAACACCCATATCGTGTGTGATAAGTATGATACTCATGTCGAACTCTTCACTTGTAGCTTTGAGCAATTCAAGGATTTGAGCTTGAATGGTAACGTCAAGAGAAGTGGAAGGTTCGTCAGCAATCAAGAGTTCAGGATTACAACTTAAAGACATGGCTATCATTACACGTTGACGCATTCCGCCAGAGAACTCGAATGGATAGTTATCTACACGTTCATCTGCACTTGGAATACCTACAAGAGACATGATTTTAATTGACTTTTCTTTTGCTTCCTTCTTAGTTACTTTTTGGTGCAGCATAATGGCTTCGCTAATTTGGTCTCCTACTGTGAAGACGGGATTTAGAGATGTCATTGGGTCCTGGAAAATCATTGCTATCTGGTTACCTCTTATTTTACGCATATCTGAATCACTAAGTTTGCGAAGATCTTGTCCGTGAAAAATTACCTCGCCACCAAGTATTTTACCGGGCGGATCTGGGACAATACCTAATATAGATAAAGCTGTAACTGATTTACCTGATCCTGACTCACCTACTAGTCCAAGAGTTTCTGACTTATATACCTCAAGATCAACTGATTCTATTGCTTTAACTACACCCTCTTCAGTGAAGAAATACGTTTTGAGCCCGTTTATCTCCAACAAGATGTCGTCTGATGGTCTACTCATAAAATCACTTTTTATATTATTAGCTAATAATCTTAAATTACTTGGTTGATTTTGTTATTCTAACTTTTATAAGTTTGCCTATTTTTACTCAAGATTTCAAGAGCCTATTAAAATATATCCACTAGCTGAGTAAAAACATCCAGAAATGGGTTTAGACGAAGTTTCTATGAGCTGATGAAAACAAAAAAATGTTAAGGACTGTTCATTTTTTTAGAATATCAGCTTTTTGTAGCTTTTTTCTAAATCTTATTACAGCTTTTCTTAACGTTGGGAGGTGTACACTTAGTTCTTTTTGCAAATGAAGCATGATATAAAGTTTCACTGCTGGATAGTTTAAATAGAAAGGGAAAAAAGCTACTATCATTGTTAGTGCAGCATTACTTATACTTGCAAATGGAATAATTTTCTTTCGGATAAGCTTAGTGATTTCTTCCAACACTAAATCTAACTCTTCACTAGCCTGTGGGAGAATCTGTTTCAAGTATTTTGCTAGGAGATTGACTTTTGCATGTAGCTCATCGGTAACATTTTCGCTATCTTTGCGCAATAATTTGGCATTTTCTAGAATTTTTTTTGCTTGTGTGATTTTTCTAGTGTAAACACCTATGTCTCTGTCAACACCCCAAAATCGTAAGATTCTGTGCAGTAATTTTTGTTGTAATTCTCTACCATAATAAGCTAAGGTATTATCAAGAAGAGCAAGAAAATAAGCTAACATATCATCGTTGTTGAAGCTATTGTCACCAGAGTGACTTTCAAGCAATAAATCACTTAGATATTGGAATTGGATGAATGCTTCCGCAAAGATAGTTTCAGGTATAGATCTCTTGGCTAAATCAGAAATAATCTCAATAAATCTGAAGATATGGCGTAGGTCTTGGCTCCAATCTATGCGCTCCAATTTACCATTAATTAGAAAGAGTGGGGTTTGCAATTCACGGATAGTCTTTTCAAGAGGTTGTAAGTGCACTGAGTCAACGATAGTAGTCATTTTTTCCTCAAAAATATATATGGAATTTGATTTAAATACTCAATAGAATTTTTGTGCAGTTAGGTTGCAGCTGGAGAGGAATAACTAGTACTTCATATTACAAATAGATGGTGAGTCTCCCTCCCAGTTTTTAGTCTTCACCCAATCTACAAGATTTTTGACTCTGACGTGCAACAGAAAAGGCACATCAAATAGATAATGACCACTTTGATTAATAAAGGATGAAAAAATAATTACAGTTTATTTGCAAGAAAGTAAATAAAAAGAAGAAAAAGAATTGAAAGAAGGGTTTAATCCTTCAGTCTTGGATCGAGAGCATCCCTTAAAGCGTCACCGAGTAAGTTGAAACCTAGCACCGTAAAGAATATGAAAAGCGCTGGAAACATCGGCATCCATGGATAATATAGCAAATCGTTTTGCCATTTGTTTAAATCATCACCCCAACTTACAGCATTCGGATCTCCGAAGCCGAAGAAGGCTAAAGCCGCAAAGAGGAAGATTGTATTTGCAATCCCTAGCGTTACGATAATGATCAGAGGTGCCAACGAGTTCGGTAGGATATGCTTGAAAATAATTCTCATATCACTCGCCCCGAGTGCACGTTCCGCCTCAACGAAGTCTTGGTGCTTCAATGAGAAGAAGTTTGACCTTACGATGAGCGCTGTTCCACCCCAACCAATGAGTGAAAAGAATATAACCACTACTGCGTATCTACCTCCCGGTATCTTCACATCCTCAAAGAGCACTATGATGAATATCATCAGTATGAAGCCTGGCATTGAGTAAAGAATTTCTATAACCCTTTGGAGGACCTCATCAATGATTCCGCCATAGAATCCAGCAATTGAACCTAGAAATGTACCAATGATAACTGTGGTCATTTGACCAATGAAACCAAGAGCTAAGGAGACTGTTGCTCCAAAGAAAATACGTGATACCATATCATGACCAACTCCATCAGTACCAAAAGGATGTTCAAATGATGGGGGAAGCTTAGCTAATTCAGGGAAATGGTGTCGGGGATGTTGGAATAATACAAGAGGGCTGTCCGCAGGCATTCCCGGTAACCATAGCTCAACATAGAGGTTATTCAGACTGGCAGGATTAGAGGGGTCTCCAAGGAGAGCGCCTTGATGAGTAAGCCAGTTGTCAAACCCGAGTAAAATCCAAGATGCGAAAGCCATTAAGATAAGGAAAAGGACAATGTAAAGACCAAGCATACCCATCTTGTCTTTCCTAATTCTCCTCCAGACAATAGACCATTGACCGGCTCCTTTCATGGTTTCGATTTCTCGAAGGGTTTTTTCGTCTAACAGAAATTCTCCAATTTGTTCTTGTTCTGCTGTTGCCATATGTAAATCACCTTAGTATTTAATCCTCGGGTCGATAAAGACATACGTGATGTCCGTCAGAAGTCGAGCCACTAAGAAAAGTAGTGGGAAGATCGTGTTCGTAGCCATCATCATGGGATAGTCCCTGAAGAGTGCTCCTTCTAGAAAAACTGTGCCTAAACCTGGCCATCCAAAAACACTTTCAATCATCACAGAACCTGCTAGAAGTCCTGGTAGTGAGTTTCCTATAATAGTTACAATGGGTAAAAGTCCGTTCCTGAAGGCATGTTTGTAAATTACCGCTCTGTTATCTAGTCCTTTCGCTTTCGCTGTTGTTATATAATCTTGTCTTAGAATCTCCAGTAGCTGTGATCTTACCAATCGTGCCATAAATACCAGTCCACCTAGTGTTAACGCTAGAGTTGGCAATATTAGATATTTATAGAAGTTTGGATTCAAAAACAGTGGTTTCTTGAACGCATCTTTATTTGCTACTCCTGTAAAATTGAATAATTGAAATGACAATAACATCAATAGTTTAGCCAACCAAAACAGGGGCATTGAATACCCTAGTAGCATTGCGAACGTTAATGACCTATCCCAGAAAGAGTTTTGTCTTGTTGCTGATACTACACCTATTGCTGTTGCAAGTAACAGCGAGAAGAAAAATGAGAGCACATTTAGTACAATTGTATATACGGCTCTTTCTGATATAATCTGCGATATAGGTATACCCTCACCCGCTTGCGTATAGTACCACGAATCTCCTAGGTCAAAATGAAGCAAATCATTTACAAAACTTATATATCTATTAAACCATGGGACTGTGTACAGATCGCGATCTAAAAGCCCCATTTCTATGGCTTCAGTATTATATGCTAAATTATAGCAATCATCACGATCACATTGAATCAAACCAAGTCTAACGATAACTGGATCTCCTGGACTGACATTGATTAGAGTGAAATTCATCAATGTAATTCCAAGCATAACTGGAATAATATATATGGTTCTTCTAATTATGAATCCTTTTAATGACATGTATTTTTCTCCGCGAAGTTTATACTCATAAGAGTATTAGTGAGTCACTAATTATATTTATGGCCAGTTTATGCATTTTTAAGTCTTATGAAGAAACTAGGGGAAATATATATAAGTAAGGAAAGTCTCGGGTTATTTCTCAAAATTGTTCTTTTCTACTCCCTCTCTCTCTCTTTTTGGCTTCTACTTCATTTTGCTTATTCTTGCATTCCTTTTGGTTCTTCATCCAAGTTTTTTTGATCAAAAGTTATTTTTCCATCATGCATATGTAAGATTCTTTTTGCTCTTTTTGCTGCTGACAGATCATGTGTTACTAATGCTATTGATGTCCCTCTCTCCTCATTGAGTTGCTTGAACAGTTCCAGTACTGTTTGTCCTGTATTTGTGTCTAGATTTCCTGTTGGCTCATCTGCTAGAAGTAAAATAGGTTCGTTGATTAACGCCCGCATAATAGCTACTCTTTGTCTTTCTCCTGAACTTAATTCTTCTGGGAACTTATTATGCAGATGTTCTATTTCAAATTCCTTGAATATTTCTATCACTCTTTTTTGTCTCACTTCATATGGAACTCCATCAAAAATCAATGGCAATTCCACGTTTTCCTTTCCTGTTAACCCTTCAACTAGATTAAAGAATTGAAAAACAAATCCTAGATTCTTTCTTCTAAATTCTGTCAAATCTGCTGGAGAAAAATGACTTAAATCTGTTCCATTCACTATTATCTTTCCAGTAGTTGGAATTTCTAATGTTCCAATTAGATTTAACAGAGTTGTTTTTCCACTTCCGCTTGGTCCAACAACTGAAGTAAATTCTTTTCTATGAAATGTTAAATCCACCCCGTCTACAGCTTTTACAACACTATCTCCTACTATAAACCGTTTTGATAAATTTTCACAAACAACAATCTCTTCAGTCATCTGTCTCTTTTAGCCAATTAAACACTAATAAACTTGTTCAAAGACATATTATTTTGCTTAATAAGAAACAGTCTTGTTTTAAGCTACTGGAGGTTTGAGAAAAATAGTTTCTTGTGCTGGAGCAAGATAGAGTATTTTTCCTTCTATTTTTTGACTACCTTGCTTTGCTTTAAAAGAATAGATTAGTGTTGGAATATACAGGACATGTAGAGTAATATTTGAGAAATCTGCACTTTCAATTGTTGCTTTTTCAAGAAACTCATCTAGATTTTCATGTTCTAGCAGCTCTAAGATGTTTTTTGAAAAATCTTCTGAGAAAGCTTCCAAAAACTTTGCATTTGCTTGTTCTAGTCCCAAGCTAGTTAGAATTTCTATCCATTCCTTCAACGTTTCATCTATCTTCTTTGCATGATTTATTTCCTTTTGTATCTCTGCTTTCTTCTTCTGGAACTTTCTAACATCTTTGATTAATGCTTCTTTCTCTTCCCTTGTTATTGTCTTGTTTCTCTTTTCATCTAGCTTGAATTTCTTTGTTCTGGCATCCAACCTTCGTTGTGTTTTTTTAAGTTTAAAAAATTCTACCTGTGTTTCTTTACTCAGATTCTTTTTCTTCTTTTCAAAATCTATCATTTGCAGCTTAAGTAATTTCTTAGTTTTACTGAAATCATCTGTGTTTTTCCAAATACCCTCTCGCTTTTCTACTATTCCAATTAACTCTTTTAAGTGCAATAGAACATCATCTTGATAATTCTGTAGATTTTTAAGTTTCTTATGATATTCATTGATAAAGTCTTTAATCAGAATAGTATCTAAATTGATGAGTTTCATTTTGTATGGTTTCTTGCTCAGGTTGCTTTTTACCTTTGTATTCAGAAGTTGAGTTAACTTAATCTGGAACCGATTAAAAGATTGATTCCATATCTCATTTTCGCTTGGAGTTAACTCTAGAACCTCTTGGGTCCCAGCAAAAAGAAGTTTAAATTGTCTGTTCACACCATGTTGAATTGTTGGTAAACTGATATTCTCTAGATTAATAGGAATTATTGCTTCATAATGCCCTTCGAGTTTACAGAGAACAAATGGGAAACCATAACTTTCCTTGCTTCTGATGTTTATTGCTTCTAATGAAGGGATTTTACTCATAATCCTTTTTTTGATCTCATCATCAGTCAATTCATCTTTTGCATAGTAAAAGTCTGTAACTTGAACTTCTGCTCCAGGATATAACTCTCCCAATTCTTTCTCGATTTTCACTAAATCTGGAAGTCTCTCAGCTTGAACTTCTTTTTTTTCTTCATCTACAACTTGCGTAATACTTTCTTCTAATTGTAAGGTTTGTTTTTCGACTTTTGTTACTGCTTCTGCTGCTGATTCTTTATCAATTACAATTTCTGAATCTTGTTGTTCAAGTGAATCCTCCTCCTCTGTTTGAGTTAATTCTTCGTTTTCTGTAATTTGGTTGATTATGTTCTCTATTTTTTTTACTAAAGAAACATAGCCAGAAAGAGTTTGAGGTTTTTCTTTTGGGGATTCACTCATGTCTTATAACCAGTTTAATATCAACCTTCGAAATATTTAAACTAGTCGAAATTGCTTAACGAGAGTTAATACTCGAATCCATTGTTTTAAGGAGTTTTTTATGCTGAAGATTTACTCTAAAAATATCCACGTATTGCCCAGTTATATAAATAAAATACTAGTTGTAAACATAAGGTGAGTATTATTTCTGATAAGAAATGTCCTATATGTTACTCTACATTCCCGATAAAAGTAGTATTTTGTCCTATTTGCGGAACAGAGTTGGAAACACAAATAGCAAAAGTTGCACCAACTACTGAATCACAGTACGATTTTCCATCAAATAACCCCACATCTCGACCTTCTTTTAGAGATGAACCTATAGAAACTAAAACCGAGAGCGGAGATTTTGTATTAGATTCAACTCAATTTGCATGGAATGCTTCTGATTCAATTGTTCCATTGAGAATGAAGGGACATATAAGCTATAGCGATAACTTCAAACTCCCTAAATTACAACTAAGGTTTTTCAAAAATCTCTCCCTTGGAGAGATGTTTCTCATTGGAATTTTAGGTGTTTTAACCTCATTAGCGTTGATTATTTTTATTAATTTATCACTGTTATTGATGCTTGGTATTCTTCCAGCTTCATGGCCATCATTGTTGTTTACGATTCTTTCATTTTTTGCAATTACATTTCTGATTTATGTGTTTAATAGTAGAATTGCAAAAACTATAGGGAATTGGAACGATAATAGTTCGGAAACAAAGAATTCAAACATATTTACCTATGGTCTAATTTATCTAATTCAAATGGTTACTATTAGTGCAATCTCAATAACATTTGTTGAGATATTTCAAGGAATCTCCCAGGGATCAAATCAGAATATTGCCATCTACTTGCCCTTCTTATTAACAGCGATTGTCCTCTCTATTATATCACCCATATTCAGAATAGCTAAAATGCTTTCATCACTTCGAGAATCTAGCGTTTTTCAGAGTTTTTTGGATGCTTTCCAATTTCCAAAATATAGCCTGAAACGTATTATTCAAAGCGGGTTGATATCCTTCTTGGTACCAGCTTCAATATTTATTGCAGGATTAAATTCATTCTCTAAGCTTTTTCTTAGCATTTTTTCACCAGCTGTTGAATCAGCAATTTCAGGTTCAGACTATGCTATATGTAGCTTAGTCTTCCTCTTCTTTTCAGTTAGTATAGTTGTTGGGAGTTTTGTAGATATAAATGGAATTTACCACTATGGAGGATTGATCAACAAATATGTTGAACCACCAAGTCTAAGTTGGATAAAAAGCAAATATTCTTCCTCACAATCAGAAATTGAAAAGAATAAAGAAACTGAATCAAGGCATTATAGTGGTGAAAGAGAAGAAAGATGTCCAGCTTGTTCTGCATTGATGATAGACGGAGCAGAATTTTGTACTGACTGTGGAAAAAAGATTGTTATATAGGGTGTAAAACCCTATTCCTCTTCTTGAATTTTTTCAACTATTTTCTTAATTATTGTTTGAATAGTATTTAATCTCTCTTCAATTGTATGTATTCTGTTCTGAAGTTCAGTGAATTCATCTCGTGAAACTGAATCAGAAGAAACTGAAACAGTTGAAACCTCTTTTGGGGTTTCATCATAATCATCAAGATCAATGATACCTTTAGTTTTTGCAAAAGGCATTGCATCTTTTATGTTGTTAACTTCAAGTAATTTGTCAGAAAGAAATTCAAAAGTTTCTTGTATGTTTTGTCCAGTTAAAGCACTGGTTTCACTATAATAAAACCGAATGCCTGTTTCAGTTTTCATACGATTACAAAACTCTAAAGCCATATCACGAGAAACTCGTCTCTTTTCTTCTAAATCGATTTTATTGGCAATGACAATATAAACAAGAATACCATTATTTGACCCTTTGATAGCTTCATCCAGCCATTCTTTTAGATTGGTCATTGTAGTGGGATCTTGACAATCAAAAACGAGAATTCCTGCAATGGCTCCCTTATAGAAGGTACTTCGAACAACTTTATAGCTATCTTGACCCGCTAAATCCCATATTTGAAATGTAATCAAGTCTTCATCTTTTTGTATTTTTTTACTAGCAAAATCAGCACCAATAGTTTTGAGATAACTGGTCTCAAACCCCTTTCCCATATATCTTTCTCGAATAGAAGTTTTACCAACTGCTCCTGGTCCTGCTAAAACTACTTTGAAATTCCATTTGCGCAAATCGTTCATCCTCGTTACTCTTTATACTGAGCTAATTCTTCTTCTAGTTCATCTATTCTACTCTGAGCTTCTAGTAGTTTCTTCTGAAATGTTATACCTACTTCAGTTTGAATTTTCTCAAATTGCACTTTTGCTTCTTCAAGCTCCTTTTTCATCTTAGCTCGATCTTCATTAGCTTTTTTCATCTCTACACTTTCTCTGACCTCTTGAACTGCTTTTCTCATTTTTTCATCGATATCAGCTGCTGATAAATCTGTTTGTGATGAAATTAGAAGTTTCATGGCATTAATTTCCTCTGCTGATGCTTTTGGTCTTGCATCTAAAAGATCATCTACCTTCTCATTCAAAGCTTTCTTCTCAACTACTAAGTCAGAAATTTGAGCTTTCAGTTGCCTGTTTTCTTCAGACAACTCTGATGAGTTTGTTAATTCCAAATCTAAAGATCTTCTTAAATGTTCAAGATCCTCAGATCCTTCACCAAACTCATTCATATATCTAACCAATGTGATTAGATATTCTTTCACCATTGGATGAATAATCTCCCAATATTGTACAAGTTCTCTTTCAACATCTTTCATCCTTGAATCCTTTCTTCCTGGAGGTAGTTTTGTAAAAACAGGATTGTCTACATTTGTAGTTGGATAATAATCGGGAACATAATCATAGATAGTTTCACCTTTATACTTCTTTGGTTTGGACATAGAATAACCCAGTTTAGAATTTTCTTTCACTAAAATAAAGATTTTGAAATGGATAAACTACTTTTCAGAAAAAAAGGCTCTCAGTTCTTGCTTTTATTCTTAGTTTTTCTAGGAATTAATAATCGATTGAATCTAAATGCAGTACGCATATTTTTTTGATCAAAAAAGATTTCGCCAATTTTAAGATAGTTTTCTGCCATTTTTTCAATATTTTTTCCAGCATATTTTTCCTTTTCCAGTTTGTTTACTAAGAAATTTTTAATCATCTTTTTCTTCTTGCGTTTCTTTCTGGAGTACCAACTGAGTTTTATTCTAAGTGCAATACCATAATACAAAATAGTTATAAGTTTAAATGTTGAAAACATGCCCATTTTTGTACCTCAGTTGTTATTTTTTTGGAAATTTATCCCTTGTTTTAACTTGGTTAATAGGAACTGCTTTTGTTTGGTGATTATTCTTTTTTCTTCAACATAGAGGCAAATCGGTCTACATTTGATGAGTATTCACAAAGTATTTTTTCTGCTGTTGTTTTAGTAATTCCTTCATCCCTTAGTTTTTTGTAAATTTGAATTAAGGAGTCAGCAAAATTTTCCGCAACCTCGACATTATAGACTGCTCCAAGAAGTTGATCTACTAAAGGTCCTATTTCTCCAGATAGAGCTTTAACTATATCTTTTGTTTGTGAAAAATCTTTTATTGGCTCTTTTTGTTTATCAGCTTTCAAGTCGTTAATATTTTGCTTCTTATTCTTTCTACCTCTATTATTAGCCACAAAATCACCATTTCTGATGTTCCAAAGTTTCTTAACTATAAAACATTTATCCTTCGGGTCAAATCTGTGTTCTAGGCATAGTTAAATGCTTAAAACATGAAATAATAAAAAAAAAGAAGCAGATTATCTTCTATTTTTGTACTTGAACCTCTTGTGAAGGTTCTGCTTTTTTGAGTTGAATTGATACATAGATGAACCTTTGAAGTACTGTTAGAACGCACAAAGCTGTTAAAATCATATACCCTAAAGAGAAATATGAAATAGGTTCTCCTGCAATCAACCATCTTTCTGTTATGAATGCTTGATTTGGAACAATTACTGCTACAAACAGCAACACCATCAAAACCATCCACCTTTCAGCTCTTTCCATTATACCTATAGTCATTCTTTTGACTCCTACGCTCTCTCCTTTGGCTCGAACATAACTAATTAGAAGAGCTGAACCCACCATTATACCACCGGTTACTCCATCTACCCAATCACTGAAGATTATACCAGTAAAGACTGCTAAATCACTGACTCTATCAATGACACTATCGATGAAGGATCCTTTCTTCGAATCTAAACCTCTGTATCTTGCTACTCCACCATCAACGAAATCCATTGCCCCAGCAAACCAAATAAAAATAAATCCAACTAGCGGATTTTCATAAGCAAGAAAAACACCTGCTGCTACTGATAATAACAAACCAATATATGTGAAGACAGTTGGGTGAATTTTCATTTTTGCAAAGAAAATAATTATAGGCTGAGCGAGTTTTGAAAGTGGTTCTCGTATCTGCGAAATCATTAGTCAAAGTAAATTTATATCATCTGCTTTTTAATGTTTCTGTAATGTTTGTTGAATTACAAGTTACAGAAATATTTGAAAAATAAAGCCTCTACTATATTATCTGAAAATAAAACATCTATTTGGTTCCTATTCATTTTTCCTTCCAGATAGACAGTATATTATGAGGCTTTAATGTTTAGGATTTCTTCCATCTCATTCATCTTGATGAGAATGATTCTTGTAGTTCTTCTTTTATTTGTGTCACTAACCATATCATAGGAATTTTGTGAAAATCTATTACCAATGATTATTGCTCCATCACAATCCATATCACTAATTTGATGCTCAGTTCTGATAATGGTATTCGTTCCTATACTCTTCTTCCAATGATAAGCAAAAACTGCAAACTTTTGGTCTTCATTTTCAACAATATATGGCAAAATTCTGCCACTATTATCTATCTTATCTTCATTTAGTTTCTTTACTTTACCATATCTATTAAGAAACTGACCAACTTTTTTCTGAAATCCTAATTCATCCATATCGCTCAACTAACAATTTTTGTCGGAATATTTGATTGTTGGTAACTCCATAGTATTACTAAATAAAAGTGTTTGGTGTTAATATGAGAAAAAATTCATCTTCGGGTTCTCATTTTAAGAGTGTCTTTATCTTTTTCTTTTTCTTCTTCTTGCTTATCACTTGAGGGAGAAGAACCTCTATGTGAGGATCTCATGGTAAGGAGAATAATTCCAACTCCAAGGACTCCGAGTGCAATGAACATAGCATAGCTATTATCAGCCCAAATTGAATATGAAAGAATAAGAAGAATTATACCTAAGCTGAAAAAACTTATGACAGCCATTGTATAAAATAGTTTGAATTTTGGTCTTTGCATCCTTGGAAGTTTGATTTCAGTTTCCAATTCAGGTTCCTTTTTTCTTCTTTTTGAATTCATTTGTTTCCACCTTAATTAGTATGGAGGAACTGGAAGCGCTATGTTCCATATCAATGCCCATACAGCTACAAATGTTAGGAAATACTGAAACATGGCAGACATATAATATTGACGTACTTTAATTCCTGTTTCTATCTTTCTATATTTTAGAAACCAGAAAGTAGAAATTGCTAAGAACATAACTAACATTGTTAATCCTGCGGGCCATGATGTAAAATTAGACACACCAAAGATGATTCCACCAACAAATGCTGTAAGAACTTTGGACCAGTAAACCTTGTCAAGTGTAGGCATATTCTTTATTTTTTCAAGAATGTTTTTAGGTTTCAATCCCTCTTTTGTTTTCTTATATCCTCGGGATATCTTACCTTTCAAATAACTTTTAACTCGGATAAATATTCCTTTTACATCAAGACGCAATTTACTCACCGGTGATTTAAATGAAGACTTCATTATCAAGCATTGATTTAGCTGCTCTGGTTACTGAAATACGGCCAAAGATTGTTGACAGCTGGGTTAACAATATTTATTCAATCGGGGAAAATTTGGTTATATTAAGGTTTCGCAAGTCAACAGAAAGTCCTTTTGAACTCCTAATAGAACCGGGAAAGCGAATCCATATAACCAACTATGAGAGAAAGAAACCTACTACCCCTAACAATAAAGTCTTATCAATGAGGAAGCATATTAGGGATTTACCAGTTAAGAATTTTTATCAAAGAAAAATTGATAGAGTGATTGTTATTGAAATTGCATATAAAGGCGGATTTTACAAGCTTGTAGTAGAACTTTTTGGGAATGGAAATCTCATTTTAATCGGTCCTAACGATAAAATCATTCTTGCATACAAATACCGAAGAATGAGAGATCGTGATATTCATCCTGGAAAAGAATACATTTTCCCCCCTACAACTTCAGATAATGTCACTAATCTTACTGAATCCACCATTATTGAGAAGATCACTAGTTCTTCAGGTAAAATTGTTGCTGTTTTAAATGAACTTATGGACTTAGGACCTATTTACTCAAAAGAAGTACTTGCTCGTGCAGGGATAGTTTCAAAGAACTCAGAAGAACTAAAAGAGAATGAAATTAAGAAATTAAGTGAAGAGATTCTATCCCTTCAAGAAATTATTAATAGCACTGACTTCGAACCAATCAAATACTTAGATGAGGGTGAAATGGTTGATATTACGCCCATACCTCTTTCCCGTTATGAAGACCTGGAACAAGAAGAAGTGAGTTCATTTAATGATGAGCTTGATGAGTTCTTTTCACTTTTTGAAGAAGAACCTGAATTTGTTGAAGATAGGTCACATGTTTCTAGTAAATTAGCAAAATATCAGAAAAAGCTTTCAAATCAAGAGAAACATCTAGAGAAACTCAGGAATCAAGAAATTGATGAGAAGAAGAAAGGTGATTTAATATATTCCAGTTTTGTAGATGTAGAAGAGCTTTTAACTACAATTTTGCAGGCTAGAAGGTCTGATGTTCCTTGGGAGGAAATAATGAGCAAATTATCATTAGCAAAAGAAAAAGAAATCCCTTCTGCTATGATTTTGGAGAAAATAGAACCCAAAACAAAATCAATTGTTGTTAAACTTCTAGATACTGAATCAGGGAATCATGAATTACTTGAATTAGATTTCACTAAAACATTAACTGAAAGTGCAAATTTATTCTATGAAAAGGCTAAGAAAGGAAGAAGAAAAATACCTGGAGCATTAAAAGCTATAGAACGGACTAAAATCCAAATTGCCGATACTGAATCAACCAAAGAAGTAATTGTGAAAGAGAAGGAAAGCAAACCCATGGTTGTTAAACGCTCAAAGAAATGGTATGAGAAATTCCATTGGCTCATTTGTCAAGAACACATAGTTATTGGAGGTACTGACGCAAAAGTGAACGAAAGAATCTTGAAAACATATCTAGATGATAACGATTTATTCTTCCATGCTGATGTTCATGGAGCTCCTTATGTTGTAGTTAAAGATGGTCAAAGTGGTCTTTCTGATGAGTGCATAAAAGAAATAGCTACTTTTGCACTTAACTATTCTAGTTTATGGAAGGGCAAAAAATTGGTTGGAGATGTTTACCATGTACTTCCAGATCAAGTTAGTTTAACGGCTCCCTCAGGTCAATTCTTAGCTAAAGGAAGTGTAATGATCTATGGTGAAAAAATCTATTCAAAAAATATTGAAATAAATCATGCAATAGGGGTAATACTTTATGAGAACTATGCACAAGTAATTGGGGGCCCTGCAAGTAATATTAGCAGTAAGACAGATATTTATGTTCAGATAAAACCTGGCGATATTCCTAAGGGAAAAATTGTAAAAGAGGTAAAAGGAAAACTGCTCAAACGATGTCAAGATGAAGAGAAATACAAAATTGATGCGTTGACAGTAAATGATTTTTTACCATTCATCCCAGGAGATTCAGATATGGTTGAAATGTAAAATCTGGGCCATATTTACTATTAGTGTAAAACCTTTAAAGGTACCAAATTTACTTGTTATCGTAAAACAAAGGATGGAAAAAATGAAATCTATCTTCGATGAGAAAAAATTCGATATGGCTGTAAAAGAAATTATGACTAAGAACGTTATTACAGTTACACCAAATACCTCAACTGAAGTTTGTGCAAAGCTTCTAATTGAAAATAGAATCGGTTCTGTTGTAGTAGTTGATAGTGGTGAAAAAAATGTTGGTATCATTACTAAAGAGAATCTAATCAAACATGTTATTGCTAAGAACAAAAGAGCGGATAGCGTTACAGCAAAAGAGGCTATGTCTTCACCATTGATTACAGCTTCTCCATCCCTAACAATCATCCAAGCTATGCAAACTATGTTCACAGAAGGCATAAGACATCTAGTTATTACAAACCCTGAAGGAAAAATTATTGGAATATGTACAGATTCAGATGTATTCAAAGTAGTTCCACAATTAATCTTACTAGAACAAGAATATCTTAAATTAATGGCAGAAGACACAGAACACGATGAAGCTCTAGATTTTGCAGGTTATTGTGATGATTGTAGAGAATATTCTGATAAACTGATTCTCAGTCAAGGTTTATACATGTGTTCAAGTTGTGCTCCTGAAGAGTTGATAGAAAGTAATGTGTAAATTTTATGCGGATTCAATGCTCGGGAAATTATCCCGATATTTACGCTTTTTAGGTTTTGATACTTTGTATCGTACTGATGAATCTATAGATGAAATGCTCCAGATCTCAGTAGATGATAATAGAAATGTCCTTTCTAGATCTCAAGAAGTTTTTCAATTATGTATAAAAAGGGAGATAATAACTCTTTTACTTACTAATATAGACATTTCTGGGCAGCTTAGAGAAATAAAAGACACCTTTAGTGTTGACTTTGTTTATCCCCCTTTAGAAATGCGATGCAGTGTCTGCAATGGTGATTTGAAAAAGAAAACCAAACTAGATATTTTGAATAGAATCCCTGAGGGAACAGCTAAGGAATACGATGATTTTTGGGAGTGCTCAAAGTGCTTCAAAATTTATTGGGTTGGAAGCCACTGGGAAGATATAAAAAAGACAATAAGTGAACTACAGTAATAGTGAGATATATGGAAATTGAGGATGAAACTGGTATTTATTTAGTTAAATTAGCGAGGTTAGCTGCTAAACAATGGATTGTAGATAATTTAAAGCCACAAGCTGTAGAGCCAATCCCTCCGCAAGCTGAAACTGTAACAGGAGCTTTTGTTACAGTCAAAACCCAAGTTGATGGTCTAACATCTCTGAGAGGATGTATAGGTTATCCAATAGGTATAAAGCCATTATATGAGGAGATTATTGATTTAGCCAAATCTTCCACGATGGAAGATCCTAGGTTTCCTCCAGTTGAGAAAGCTGAGTTTTCTAAGTTAGTTTTTGAAGTTACAATTATGACTCCTCCTCAAACAATAGTATATGAAACACCACAAGAATTACTTGATCAAATAACTGTACCTGGTGATGGTCTCATAGTTGAATATAAAGGATCTAAAGGCTTGTTACTTCCTCAAGTTCCAATAGAGCAGAATTGGAATAGGGAAGAATTTCTATCTTATACATGCAGAAAAGCTTACTTACCAACAGACATTTGGAAAAAAGAAACGATTATTGTTCAAAAATTCCAAGGAATAATTTTTTCTGAAGAATATCCTGATGGAGAAATTATTAGACATTAATTGATTAGTACTGAAAGAAAATCTTCTATTTCGTGTTTATCAACATCAACTGCTAAATGAGGGACAAATATTGGAATTGAAGTGGGGATTTCAGATGAAATCTTATTGAAAATTGCTTTTGTCATTGTTATTGCTAGACATTGATTCTCTTTATAGAACTCAAGCATTTGGCTGATTTCTAATTCGTTAGCTAGTACAAACAAACGATTTTCTTCATTTTTTAGCCTTGGCTGTAAGTCTAACATTTTGTTTAATAATTGTAAGGTTTCATTATTAATATTCTCTTGATTTTCAATCGAATAAACATATGTTATTCCTCCTCTTTTATAGAGATGTAAAATATTTGAAATATCTTCATCTTTATTTGAAGCAATAACTAATACTCGACCTTGACTTTCAACTGGAAGGCCTCCCATGCCTTTAGATATACTGTCGAAAATGTAAGCGCTCTTATCTCTTACTTCAACCTGCAAGGTGTACTCTGGTTTATCAAGATTGACTTTTAGTTTTTTACTGACATTTTTTTCAAGAATAAATTCACCAATAATAGCTCCTAATTCTACACTGGAAAAAGGATGTTTTCCTGTTCTTCTAGCTCTTACTGCGAAAGACATTCCTTCTTTAAAATTTTGAAAGAAAAATTCTTTAACACATTCTTTCATTTCTTCCAAATTCGATGAACAGGATCTTACAATGCTCAAACTAGAAACACCAGGTACCAAATTAGCTATAAACCTTTCTATTTCAAGTAGCTGAGAGCTTTCAACAAAAATACGACTGTAATCATTTATGACCTTATGATCTGATATTCCATATAATCTTAAAACATACTCAATGTGTGTTACCAAACGTTTAGTCAACCATCTTCGTGTTTTAGAACCCTTTATAGCTATCTCTGAAAACCTAACCATAATAAAAGAAGAATAGCCGTTATCAGATTTTGGTGTGCTCTTAGGATTATTCTGTTTCAAGAAAATCTATTCCTTCAATAAATCGTTCTCGCCTTGCCTCAAGTTCTGCTTCGGATAAACCTTCTTCATTTGTTACTTCGACTACTTCAGTTAAGTCACTAGCTTTGTGTTCAACTTCATCTTGAACCTCGTAACTTTCCCCTTTCTCTAGTTTGCCTTCATAACCACATTTGGCACATACTAACATTTTTGATTTTCCTTTCTTCTTAGGAATCAGTAGCTTTCCACATTCTGGGCAGAATTCCATTATTATCACTCAAAATATCTGATTTTTTTGCTATTTGTCATTTTAGGCATTTGAACTTTTCTGTTTGATACAAAATTACTCAAACACTTAAAATTCTAACTCTGATGTACAAAGTTTTTATTTAGCATACCACAAATAATCAATATGGAACAAGAAAAGGATGAAGTAACATCTAAAAGGAAAGATGACCACATTAGGATTTGCTTGGAACACGATGTTGAGTACAAGTTACATAACAACGGCTTTCAAGATATTGAGCTTCGTCCTGCAACTCTTGTAAATCTTTCACCTGAGAAAATAGATCTAAACACAACTGTTTTTGGGAAGAAAATAGACTATCCACTCATTGTTTCTGGTATGACTGGTGGGTCTAAGTTAGGAAAACAGTACAATGAACAAATAGCAGAGATATGTCAGGAATTTAATATTGGGATGGGGGTTGGTTCACAAAGGGCTGCCATAGAAGACTCTAAATTCAGTGAAACATTTGAAGTAAGAGATATTGCACCAGACATCCCCTTAATTGCTAATTTAGGTTTAGCTCAATTCAACAAAAGATATGGTATAGAGGAAGCAAAATTAGCCGTGGAGATGATTAATGCAGATGCACTAGCTATTCATATAAACCCATTACAAGAGCTGATACAACTAGAAGGAGATAAGCAAGATAATTATTCCTTAGAACCTCTCAAACAGCTAATATCGAATGTGCAGTTTCCTGTTATTCTAAAAGGCGTAGGAACCGGTTTTTCAAAAAAGGATTTGAGTAATTTAACAAAATTACAACCTTATGCTATCGATGTTTCAGGTGCTGGAGGTACTAATTGGACAAAAATTGAATTTCTTAGAAATAAGAGTATGGAATATGTTTCAGAAGAATTTGTGGAACAAGGTATAGCTACTGCTGTTAGTCTGAATCATGCACGTTCAGCAACGAAAAATAAAACTGTAAAATTAGTAGCCTCTGGTGGAATATGGAATGGTACGGACGCTGTAAAAGCGCTAATTTTAGGTGCCGATTATGTAGCCTTTGCGCTCCCAGTTTTAAGAGCTCTGGCGAAAGGTGGAGTAAGTGAATTGAGGAAGTTTATTACTACTTTTATTTTTGAGCTACGAACCACAATGGCTATGTTAGGATCAGAGAACTTACACAAATTAAAGAAGAAGAGATATAAAAAAATAGGAAGAAGATATAGTTAATCAGACTAACTATGACTCGTCATAGAGCAAAAGCTCTCAGTAATGCCTTGTTCATCCCTAATCTAGTTAAGAGTACCTATAATTATCTTTTTTGATTGAAATCATAAAAATCTCAATTTTAGATGGTTCATGATCCTCCCGAAAGAAAGGAGGGATTAATTATGAATGCGGGTATGACTAGTGCCAGATTAGCAGCGATTAGTGCAAAATATACGATTTTATTCCAATTCAATATTTTCTTACCATCAAGCTGCCAGACTGGTATGCAATTGAAGAGAGCAATTAAACCGTTAAACTGAGCAACTAGGATGAAGATATTTGGACTTGCTAAGAGAGGAGGTAAAGCTATAGCACCATAATGAGTCAAGAAACCAAAAATCAAGCTAACAAATCCTATTATTGCATTTGTAAAAGGTCCAGCAAAAGCAACCAATCCAAGATCCCTTTTGTCCATTTGTCTCTTCATCGGAACAATGGCAACAAAACCAGGAACGATTAGACCTATTCCGATTACCAGTGTTAAAAGAGTAAACATCAACCCCCTTACCCAAAGGATGTATCTAGCATATTGACCTTTTCTTATAGCTACAAACTTATGAGCAAGTTCATGAGGTAGAAAAGCAGTGCCAACTAAAGCAATGGAAACTACAAATCCCCACCACCAAATTCCTGTAGAACCAGCTAAATATTGAAAGAGACCGAAAACAAGAACTATTAGAGCAAAACCGAAAAGAATGTCCAATACTTCATTACCCAATGTAAAAAGCTGTCCAGATTCAGTAAGACGTTGTACTATGAACTTTTTATGACTTTTTTCATCTGCAAAGTACTTAGGTGCAGGTTGTGATTGTTGTGATTGTTGAGATTGTTGAGCAGCTTGAGTGACGCTTTGAGCAAATCTTCGCATAGCTTCAGCAGGTGTAACAGAACTTTGAGGTGCACCAGGAGCTGTACCTACTCTTTGATTTACTGAAGGACAGTTGTGATTTTGCGAATCTCTGTGGTTTTGACAGAATGATCCCCTACAGAATCTACAATAGAAAAGTATGTCAGCATCAACATTACATTGTGGGTGTTCGCATCTCATTAAACTATACACTACTCTATGATTTTGAATTCTATGCTTAAAGGGATATGGACATTTTAGAACGTATCTATTTGACAACATTCTATCAGAAAAAAACTATTAGAAAGGGGTTTTACTACTAAAATAGTGAGTAATCTAATTATCTGAATTCTGTTATATAATTTAGCAAATAAATTTTCTTTAAAAATGGTTTTAACAGAACAAGATTGTTGGAATCATATTATTACTACATCCAAATATTTTTTAATCGAAACTCAGAAAGGGGGTTCAACTAACAATCTTAGATGATGATTATAATGAAGAAAGATATTGAAATTGCTCAAGAAAAAGCAAAAGATATGAAAAACATTAGAGAAATTGCTGCAAAAGTAGGTCTAGAAGAAGATGACCTAGAGCAATTTGGAAAGTATGTTGCTAAGATAAATTATCAAACTATGCTTAAAATACTTAATTCTGACAAACCAAATGGAAAACTGATCGCTGTAACAGCAATGACAGCTTCAAGAGCTGGGGAAGGAAAAACAGTAACCACAATAGGTCTATCACAAGCAATGCAAAAGATGGGTAAGAAAGTCATGTTCGCATTGAGAGAACCTTCAATGGGTCCAACTTTTGGAATAAAAGGAGGAGCAACAGGAGGTCATCTTTCGCAAGTTTTTCCAATGTGGGACATAAATCTGCACTTTACAGGAGATTTACATGCTATAACTTCTGCACATAATTTACTTGCAGCTTTGCTTGACAATCACTTAACAAAAGGAAATAAGTGTAACATAGATCCAACCAAAGTAACCTGGCCAAGATCAATTGATATGAATGATAGAGCTTTAAGAAATATCATTACTGGACTTGGTGGAAGAAGAATGGGTGGTGATGTCCGAAACACAGGTTTTGTTATTACTGCAGCTTCAGAAATTATGGCTATTTTAGCTCTGTCAGCTGATGTGGGAGAACTGAAAGAAAGGTTAGGTAGTATTCTATTAGGATACACTTATGATGATAAGCCAGTCTTCGCTAAGGATATTGAAGCAGTAGGAGCAATGACACTTATACTGAAAGATGCAATAAAACCAAACCTAGTGCAAAACTTTGAAGGAGTACCAGGTTTCATTCACTGCGGTCCATTTGCTAATATTGCACATGGAAATAGTTCTATTATTGGAACTAAATTAGCTATGAAATTAGCTGATTATACCATCACTGAAGGTGGTTTCGCAGCTGACTTAGGTTTCGAAAAATTTGTTGATATTGTTGCTCGCCAATATGACACTTTACCAAACGCAGTGGTTCTTGTTGTTACAGCTCGTGCCCTCAAACTCCACGGTGGTATCAAAGACCTTGATGAAGCTAAAAATATTCACATGGAAGAGTTGGCTAAAGGTTTCGAAAATGTTGAAAAACATCTTGATAACATGCTTAACGTCTTTAACATTCCCCCTGTTGTTGCTATTAACCGCTTCCCCTTTGATTCTGATGAAGAGATTAAATGGATTAAAGATAAGTGCTCTGAATTTGGTGTTACTGCCGCTGAAAGTGAAGTTTTCATGAAAGGTGGTGAAGGTGGTATTGCTTTAGCTGAAGCTGTTTTGGAAGCAATTGAAAAGGGTAAAGGTGATGTTAAATTCGCATACGAATTCTCTGATCCTATTAAAGTTAAAATCGAGAAAATCGCTAAGAAAGTCTATGGAGCAGAAGATGTTGAATATACTCCTCGAGCTTTACAGGAAATCGCAGCAATCGAGAAACTAGGTTTCGCTGATTTTCCAATGTGTATGGCTAAAACCCAACTAAGTCTTTCTGATAAAATTGGTTTGATGGGTGCTCCAAAAGGTTGGACTCTCAATGTAGATGAAGTTCGTCTTTACACTGGTGCTCGTTTTATCGTCCCCATTTGTGGTAGCATGTTCTTACTGCCTGGCTTACCTCCCGTTCCAGCTGCTAACAAAATGGACTATACAGAAGATGGCGAAATTATAGGGTTAAATTAAGCCCTACTTTTTAATTTTTTTAGGAATTCAATCCCAATTATTTTGGGTTAGACTTTTATAGTTACAGACTGGTTTTTCTCCTATAATTCTTGATGTAGTTAAAATGAGCACCGATTTAAAAAATGAAGATGTAAATTCTTCTAAAAGAATGAAACGGATTGCTTCTATTGACTTCCTTAGGGGTTTGGCTATTTGGATGATGGTCTTCCTTCATGTTTTCAATCATAAGTATAATTATGACTGGGTTTTTGAAGCAGGGATCGAAAATATTTTTCAAATTACTAATCCCTTTTTTGCCATCTTTATCCTCTTTTCGGGATTTTTTGGTAATTGGGTAGGAATCTTTATCCTTGTTTCAGGGGTAGTAAATACTGTTTCTTTTGTAAAAAGAGTTTCAAGAGGTGATGCTACATCTAGAGTCTTTCTTAAACAGATTCTGACTGGTTTTGGGATTCTTATTGCAGGTTTTATAGCTGAATCTTTTGGTTATTATGGCTATTTCGGAACTCTAATTAAAACGAAAATACCTTTCATGGCTTCTACTTGGATTTCCAACTTAGAAGGAGTGGAGTCTTTAGAACAATATGCTCTTTTGGCAGATTCAAATATAGTGTCAAAGATCTGGACTCAAATCTTCCGTATGGAAGCCCTTCAAATAATAGGTTATCTTATGATAATTATTGCTATTGTTCTTTTCTTCTTAAATAGAAATAATGGATATAAGAAAGTGAAAAGGAATTTGTTTATTATTCTAGGGTTAATTGTTGTTATAACTGTTACTACTCCTTTCTTATGGTATGCTTCAGAACAGATAAACTGGCTTATTCCTTCATCTGCATCTGAAAATGCATATCACCTTACGTGGCCAAGTATGGATATGCAAGTTGAAAATGCAAGTTTTGGAACGTATCTAATGATGGTTTTAACTGGAGATTACTACCCTCTGTTTCCATATTTAATAACTTCCCTTGTTGGAGTAGGTTTCGGTATTGTTTTAGCAATGGAAAAACCACCTAAGAGATTACCTCTATGGGGTTTACTAACTACTATTATTCTGGGTGCAATAGGGGGTATAACTGCTACCTTTATGCACTTTGATATCAATTTTGAACGTCCGACGTTTCCATTTTTCTTCATGCTTTTAGCTAGTCAGGTAGGACTGATGACTCTTCTTCTCTGGCTTGTAGAATTCAGAGGAAAATCTCAGAAATTTGGAAATAGAATTATTGTCAAATATTTCAGAATTTGGGGTGTTCTCTCTTTGTCCATTTTTGTTTTACAAATCTATCATCTTGTTCCATATGCTATCTTTAATCCAGCATTTAAAACTGTCAATTTATTAGCTGATGAATTTGGTCAAGGTGGAGAATACTGGGTTCTGCTTCTCGCTTTCATTACGGTTCTATTCTTTGATCTTATTGTTTGGATATGGGCTAGATTTAACTTCGTTCTAAGCTTTGAGTGGATGATTCAAAGATTAAGCAGTCTTTCAACAAAGGAGAAACCAGACAAACTAAATTTCAAGAAAATATTAAACGAAGTAGAATGGATAGATTACAAGAAACTATCTGGAAGAGAGAAAGGTCTTATCGTTATTGGCCTTCGAAAAATATTCAAGAAAGAATAAATTTTCTTCTTTCTCTTTCCTCTTTTTATGTTAACGATTGACTAGTAGAAGTATTTTTAATCTGAAAGTCGATTCTACCATTTATAATGTCAATACTCATAACTGGTATAACTGGTTTTCTAGGTACTAATTTAGTGAAGGAAATCAGGAAAAGATACCCAAACAAAAGAATATCAGGGTTGGTTCTTCCCAGTGAAAAAGAGAAATGTATGACATTAAATAAGTATGAAATAGATTTCTTCTTTGGGGATCTTGATTCAAAAGAAAGCTTGGTAGGATGTTTAGATGATGTTGAATCAGTTATTCATTTAGCAGCTGTTGTAGGTGATCTTTCTCCTTTGCCTAGTTTTTACAGAATAAATCATATTGGAACAAAGAATCTGCTTGATGAGTTTATTAGAACTGGTTCAAGGAAGTTCATCTATATGTCTACAGCAGGTGTTTATGGCTTCAACTTGCCAGATCATCCTATAGATGAAACTTATAGAGTTGATTTGATCCCAGGATATAGGGAAAGTAAATATTTGGGGGAAAAAGAAGTATTCAAGTATGCTGAAGAATTTGGTTTTAACGCTTCATCTTTAAGACCTCCTATCATTTTTGGTCCAGGAGATCATTGGATTCCCACTATATTCAATTTAATTGGAAATAATAAAAAAATTCCTTTGATAAATAAAGGTAAGCCTGTTTTTTCTTACAGTTATGTTGATGATGTTGTAGATTCCTTGATAAAAATGGAAGAAATTGATCAAGCGAAAGGTGAAATATTTAATCAAACTAGTTTTGTAATAACGAAAAGAGAACTGTTTGAAACAGCAGCTAAGATTTGTAAAACTGAACTTAATTCTTTTAACCTTAATTATAACATTGCTATGCTCATTGGTTTCTTTGGAGAGTTACAATGGAAACTTTTCAAGAAAAGACCTCTATTAGATAGATATAGAGTAAAACAAATGGGAAAAACTAGGATTGTGAATACAGAGAAAATAGATAAAATATTGGGTGTTACTAGTAACAAAACATTTGAAACAGCTCTAACAGAAACTTATAACTGGTATTTGAAAAACAAAAAAGAGCAGGGATTATAAATCTCTAGTTCTACTCTTTAGGTTGTTTATATCTTGAATTTAGTTGATTCAAAATAATTTAGATGAACTATTTTACAACCACAGTTCATATCTATTTCATCTAGAACTGACAACAAATTTCTTTGGTGCTTATATAGTGAACTTCTAGACTCTCTATCGAAAGTAATCATGTTTAATCTCGAAAAACAAGAAACAACATCTAAGAATTTTGTTGGTCTATATGATTTTGAATATCAAAAGTTGGTAAACCTTGGGTTAGATATAATTCAACGAGGTGATATTGATTCAGCTCTTCGTTTCTTTCAGGAATTATCACTAACTTCTCCTCTCTCTTCATTATCCTACTTTTATCTAGGAACACTACATATAATTAAGGATGAAGTAGATGTAGCGATTGGATATTATTCACTTGCTTGGGAAGTAAATGATAATCCTCTGTTAGCTGCTAGACTACCTAGTAAAGTTTTGAATACTCTAATAACTATGAAACAAGTTGATAAGGAGCTTCTAGCCCTATGGATTGAGAGAGCAGAGAAATTTGTTCCCTCTTATGCTTGTGATGATATATTGATTTATGATTATGCAAAAAGAATTTTGAATGAATAGGTTCCTTTAGTCGCTTTAAGAGGTTTTTTCACCTTCTTCTGTTTCATATGTTATTTCGCATATTCTATGTTTACTCTTAAGCAAGTTAATTGGAACTTTGCTTGAATCTTTAATCCACTTTTCACAAGAATTACAGATTACGTCATTTGGGTATCTCCAATAATTGCAAACAACAAGAAACTTAACCTCTTCTTCTGTTTCTTGAATAAAATGATCGGATATGAATGGTGCTTTGTTAAACAATTGAATTAGTCTTATCATTGGATCAAATTCATAATAGAACTGTTCTCCTATATCCTCTCTGATGTGTTCTATTGTTTTTTCTCTATCTTCTATAGCCATTTCCCTGATTGTTTGATCTTCTCTATGAGAAGTGATTTCTCTATTTGATCCACCTGGAGCTATTTGAAAAATACAATCCTTTACATAACTATATTCAGAAGCACATCTCATCTCATCACAGATGATATGCTCATCTAGAATTTTGCTGAAGACTGCTTCAAGCATGCCTTCAACAAAAGCACAGGTCTTTGTAGCAATTACTCCTAAAGATTCTGTCCAAATAGAACTATCAAGTGAGACTGTTGCTACCTTCTCTGCTGGATCAAAATGAAGTATGTTGATATTTCCCCATCTAGAAATTATTGGAGATTGTACTATTGCATCCAAATAGGACCTTAAATTTTCAAATTCCCCTTCATTAACTTGTTGTATAACTTGTTTTCCTGCTTCATAGCCTATTTTCCCGAGAATTTGAGAGGTTGCGTCTTTAGCGCCTTCAAATTGCCCATAGAATATGTCTTGAAAAATGTTTATTGCATTGTCTCTTAATGCATTCAAGCAATTTTCAATTTCGGGAAAATCATCTAAAATAGGATTAGAATATGTTATAATAATAAACATCTCAGAAAGCATCATGAGTTTGCTGATTGTTTTTGACATTTCCTCTTCGAGTGATGATATTGTAAGATATTCCGTAATTGTTGGATCAAAAATCACAAATGAAATCATGAATTGTTCAACTCCGCCCCTTGCCATTGGATTTGGTATTGAGAAAAACATACTTGAATAAACAACATTTGCCATTGCATTGACTATTGCTTTCATTTCTTGAAGAAAATTAAAATCCATAAGTCTTGTTAGGGAAGCAGTTATTCTCGGGTCTTGTATTTCAGCTACATTGAACAGTAGTCTAGGTCCTAATCTTTGATCAAAGTGAAATAACATTACGTTAATCCTATTTCTTAGATCTACTCTTTCAGTCATTTGTCATCATCTTTTTGGAAGCATAAATGTAAGCTAAACTAAAAGAAGGATTTATTTCTGCTGTTTTAATAATATCTGTTGCTCTACATAAATCGCTATATTTATTCTTCTCCAATAGATATTGATAAAGAATATTCGCCCCAATTCCTGTGACAATAATTTTATTCAGTTGATATTCTTCCATCTTCTTTTTTATTATCTGATTGATTTTTTCAAACATTCTCACCTTTAATAAATGAGCAATCTTGATTAAGTCTAGTTCATCTACAAATTCATCAACAATACAAAACATGCTCTTTAATCTATTCGAGGCATCTTCTTTGAATTTTGCTTTTTTGTCAGGTGTATTTGTAATATAATCAGATGGTCGTATATCTCCTGTTATTGTAAAAATGTCCGCAGTTATCGCGTGAGTTTCAAATGGGAGATTATATGTTTCTCCACTATACTCGAAAATAGGATTGATAAAAGCTACATTTGTTTCCATCAATCCCAAAAAAACCAATTCATCGTTCTTCAATCGATCATGGTCGTTTTTAGAGTTGGAAAGTATTTTTCCTTCTCGAATAGGAATGAAACTTGTAGTTCTTGTTGAAAAATCAACTACCAAACCTTCCTGCTTTATCATTTTCCATAATCCTATTCCAAGTGCCTTCCATCCTACTGAAACCACTTTAGAAGGATTTTCCAAAGCTTGTTGAATAGATACAAATTCTTCACCATGTGTATAAAGAACAATATTCGAAGGTTGTATAAATTTAGTAACTGCATTAATAATGAATTCCACAGTTTCTTTTGCTGAAGAAAAAAGAGGATTAGTTGTAGTTAAAATGAACTTTCGGATATTATAATCAGCATAGGATCGTAGAATAGTCTTTAGATCTCCTTCGACTTCCTCTTTTCTAGTTCTTAATGGTAAATAAATTCTTTGGGAATGGAAAGGTTCTTCTGGATGAGTAGGGTCAACTATTACTATTTTAAGTGATGTAACTCCAAAATCTAATACCGCAATATTTCTTTTATCACTAGTAAAGCTTGATGATTTGTTAGTTGTCATCTATTTACAATCTGTGAATTTCATTAATAAAAGCTAGGATATTCTTCTCATCGTTTTCTATATCCTGTGCCCTCAGGTTCATCATCGAAATCCTCTATCTTCTTAACTTTCTTAGATTTTATTAATTCCTTCTCCTTCTTTGCTAATTCAGGAATTTCTTCTCTTAAGTTTGAAGAATACTTTGCCTTTGGGTGCATATGTTTGATGTGAAGAATGATTTCTGATAGATCTTCATTAGAAATGAACTCACCAATAAAAAACTCTTTTCCACTTCGTAGTTGTATCACAAGCATAGCTTTATTTCTATATTTTCTCCACATATCCAATGATAGTTTTCTGGGAATGCGTGACAAACCATATCTTCTTACTTCTTTAACTAGTATTTTTCCTTTCTTTGTCCTATATCCAGTCATCAGAAGCGGTGTTGAACGATAATGTATTTCTACACCTACGATTTTGATGAAGTCTTTAGTATAGAAAAATTCCTTAATTGTTCTATTTACAAAAATAAACAGAGGAAGTAAAGTAACTGAAATTCTTAGTAACCAATCTGTAATATCGTCGCTGGCGGGGGTATCCCAAATAACAAAAACAACAAAACTTGATATCATAATCAAGCTAAAAAGAAGGTTGAGGATAAAATCTTTCCACCCGAATCTAGTTGCTTGTTTAGCAATAATAATCTCTTCTTCTTTTTTTTCAATACTCATCGTTCTCTATCCTCTTCTAGTTTTTTTAACTGTTTGGGAAATAATTTCGATATTTTCGTCTGGAGCAGTTATGGGAATTACACATCCTGGTGCAATAATAACTCTATTATCATTCTCTGTTGATTTTTTAAGCGCATCAAGGATATTATTTTTAATATCATCAGGTTTTCCATCTACTAAAGTTCTCGTTTCATCAATACCAGCAAGTAATCCTTTTGGGAATATGTTAGCTGCTTCCTCTATACTAGGCCATGTCAATCTGTCATGCCAATTTAAAGCATCAACTTCTATCAATTCAGCTGCTTCTTTGAAACGTATATCCTGTCCATGGACGTGCATTACAATGAACTCAGCCTTATTCCTTATTTTTGATAATAATTTCTTTATAAATGGTATTTCAAACTTTAACACTTCTTCCCATGTTAAATCTGTTTTTCTAAAGTGTTGAGATGCTAGAAAAATCCCTTCTGCACCTGCATCAATTGATGCATTCGCAAATTCAATAATATCCTCGGTTATTGTAAATAGAGATTCTCTTATTGTGTTTGGTTTCTGATGTATGTTTGAAACTAAATCACAGTCCATTTTTGAAGCAACCATTAAGGGTGAAAACAAAGTCATCATTTTTGGCAAACTCTCTAAATCCTTGCTGATTAGCTCAACAGTTTTTAGTTGCTTACCCAGTTCCCCTTCTCCAACATCTATGGGTTCTAATGATTCCCAGTCTTCAACAGTAGCGATACAGCATTTTTCACAGCTTGTACTTCCTGTAATGGGATCATAATCCTTTGCAATAACACATCCATAATCAACAACAGGAAATCTACCATGAGGAGATATTTTCATTAAGTCAAATTTGTGCTTATTATAGAACTCTACATGAGTTTCAGCAAGCTGATAAGGATCTCTGTCAATATTCGGAAAATGCTTCCATAGACTGAAAAGAGGATATTCATCATTTAGTCCTTTGAAGGTTTGTAAAAGGATTTCCAGCTTATCCATAAGAAAGCTTGATAGAGAATATTATCAAAGTTGTGGTTAATGAAAAGAATCTTAGGGGGATGTTTCAGTATTCCCTCTTCGATATGCAGACCACAAAAACAATTCAATCGAATAACTTAAAAGTCAGCACATAAACGCAAAAACGAGAGAAATGTCTTCACGAGAAAGAAAAGTAATCAGAAAGAAGAAAAAATTTGGTCTCGTAGTGGAATTCATTCCCACAATTCGCGATCTTATTCCTGATGAAGCAACAAAGAAGAAAATAGATGCAGAAATTCGAAGAGCTAAGGGGATTACTCCTGCTTATTTGTCTGATAAATTCAATATCAGAGTAAGCACAGCAAAGAAATTCTTGCGTGAAGCTGAAGAAAACAAAATTATTGAACTGATTGTTGCTTCAAGAAGAACTAAAGTATATTCAGCAACCTCAGCTAAGGCTACAGAAAGTAGCTAAATCCCATCCTTACTTATAATTCCATTTTAACATCTTGTTGCTGTAATCATTGTTTTTTACTAATGTTTACGAATAGAAATCTGAAGAAAATGGTGCGTCAGTTAATCCACTTTCTGTGACATAGAATAATGCCTCTCTTTCAGGCATTCTAGAACTATCAAATAGTCTTGCTATTCTTGAGCTTCCCCTTGATTTTCTCAAAAATATTCTTTGTTGAGGTCTATGAGCCCACGCAAAACCCAGAGCAGGTTCTTCAGGACTTCCAAAAAGAAACTCTTCAATATTCGCAATAATCTGATTAGTTACTACAACTGCAAGATCATATTTTACTGCTAATGCAATCAGCTCTTCTGCAATTTGCATAATTCTTTGTTGTCTCTCAACTAATCTCTCTTTACCTATATATTCAGATCTGAAATGGGAAGCAAAAGAATCAACTATAAGCAGTTTAATGTTCTTTTTTTGAATTATCTCATCAAGAGTATCAACTATACTAAAGAGATGATGTGTATTAAGTGCAGGATTTATATAGATATTTTCAAGGATTTCCTCTACTTCCAATCCTCGATAAGTTGCCATTTCAACAATTCTTTTCGGAGAAAAAGTTCTCTCAGTATCAATAAAGAATGCATTTCCTTCCAATCCTCCTTCATCAAAAGGAAGTTGAACATTAATACATAGTTGAAAACATAGTTGAGTTTTGCCTGAACCAAATCCACCTGCTACTTCAGTCAGTTCTTGTGTCCAGATCCCTCCTCCTAGTATTCCATCAAATTCTGAGGATGAAGTGGTGATTTTACCCCTTTTACCTTCTGCTTCTAGAAATTGTAAAGCTGTAACTGGTTGGATTCCTAGTTCGTTTTGTGCAGCTTCTATTACTTTTTTCGCATCCTTCTTACTAATTTCAACCTTTCTAATCAGCTCGTCAGAAGTCGAAACAGCAATATTTTCCAAA
>JAUWEG010000100.1 GCA_030608385.1 Candidatus Heimdallarchaeota archaeon | reverse complement strand
AAATGTCCAAACTGTCATGAAGACATAAGTCATTGGGCAAAAAAACTTATGCTTTGATAATAAAATTTGAATTTAAGAAAAAGTTGGGAATAATTGATGTGGGACCGGGATCAAACCGTTTTAGGAGTAATGCTTGCTATTGTTTTTGTAATTGTTCTTGTTCTTTTTGCCATATTTTACCATTTCAGATATAGAAGAAGAAGAAAGCATCCGCATAACAAAGATACTGTAAGAAAGAAATTCTTTAAAAAAAGTCTCAGTATGAAGGAAACACTTAGCTACTTTTCGAATAATTGGGATTTATCTGGAAAACTTGTAGAAGAAGTTTACACAGATAGATATGAACATACAGAAGAAGCATATATTTTCAACATTGAAGAATCGCATAAACTCTCTTCCTTTTCTAAAATAAGATTATCAGTTGAAGATGGTAGATATATTAGAATTCGAGCTAGTTGGAGAGAATCTATACCGTATTCTATAGATATTAGAGCTAAAAGAAGCAATATTGAATGGTATTTGTTAGGAATAGAAATACCTGTAATGAGTGAAGTGTACAGAATTTTTACTAAATCCCCAAATATTTGGAAAAAGATTTTCAAGGATAATATCATTTTAGATCAGTTCTTAGATGTTCATAAAAGTACTGTGCTCATCTTTATAAGAGAAGAATATGTGGAGTTACTTGTTCTTGATGAAAGAGTCGCTATTGATCTTATTTTAACAGTTCTTCGTATTGAAGAAGCTGTACGTTCTCCCACTTTAGAAATTAAAGCAACTAAAGTTGAAAAACTTAGATGCTATAATTGCAGGGATTTGATTGATCCTACTGAAGAATATTGCGATAAATGTAATTCCCCAAGACCAATTTGCATAGTTTGTCATTTAGATCTACGAATTTCAGAAATGAAGGAAATTGTTACTTTACCTTGTTGTGGAGTATATGCACATAGATCTCACTTAAACAAATGGTTGAAAATAAAATCACAATGTCCAAACTGCCTAGCTGATATTTCAGATTGGTAAGAGTCTATATCTTTCAATTGAATTTGAACAAACAATGGCTTGAACAATATCAAAAAGACCATGTTACCACAAGAATATTGAGAAATGGTTTAATGAGTTTACTCTGCTTGATGAGCTTAAAGAATTCTCAATCCAGATATGGAATAATACATAGAAAGACAAGATTTTCTTTACCTGTATTTTCATATCCATGCGGTTCATCAGGAGGAACGTATAATACATCATCTTTTTTGACTTCATGTTTTTCAAAGTGAGTGAATACTTTCCCTTCTCCGCTTAAGATATAAATCTCATGCTCTTGAGGATGACCATGTATTCCTATCTGACCTTCTGGTTTGAGTTCGAATCGTCTCATAGCGAATCTTGGTGCTCCTTCTTTCTCTCTAGAAACTAACCATCTGATTGTTGTTTTTGTAGACCCATAATCAGTTACTTCCAATTCCTCAGCTTCACTAAAATGTTTCAATTTCAGTCTAATCACCTAATTGTTGTTTAATTCCATTTTTAGTATATAAATTGTGTTCTATTAAAATCAAAAATATAGTTTAAGGCAAAGGCTTATTTATTTCCCAAGTAATCTTTTGGTAGAAATTATAGGTGAATAAAATTGAGTGAAGGATTTAATCTAGAACATCCACTTCATTATTATGAAGAATTCCTAAGAGAAATTGAATATACAAAGGAGTTTAGGAAGAAAATCTATGAGAAAGTAGGTCTGAAAAATGCTAGAAGAGTTCTAGAAGTTGGATGCAGACAAGGCATAATAAGTCAAGAATTGCGCAACGAAACTGAGGCTCAAATTACAGCAATAGACTCTGATCACATTAACATTGCAAATGCTTCAGAAAAAATTAAAGGTATTGAATTCTATCGAGAAGTAGCTGACAAGCTTTCCATGAGAGACGATTCTTTTGATATAGTATTTTGTCATTATTATTTCATCTGGAAACCTAAGCCATTTGGTGTGCTAATGGAACTGAAGAGAGTCGTTAAAGAAGGAGGATATATTGTTGCCTTAGCTGAACCAGATTATCTGGGATGGGTTGAAAATCCTGATTTAGGGCTAGGTAAAAATCATATGAAAGCACTGGAAAAGCAAGGTGGAAATCATAGTGTAGGAAGAAGTCTTCTTTCGATATTCTCTTCTGGAGGTCTGGAAACCTCAATTCACATTAATACAAGAATATGGGCTCATAAGGAATTAGAAGAATGCATCGAGCATGAATGGCGAAATGTGTATGAGGGAGGTTTAATTTCAGAAGAAGAATTCAAAGCTAAAGTTGAGGAAGAGAAGAAAATAATTGCAGAAAAACTCCGAGTCATTGCACTACCGATTTTTAGTGCAATAGGAAAGAAAGTGATTCTTCCTGATGATGTAATTGATCCCTTACGATTAAGCTAATCTTTTTGTAAAATGATAACTAGATCATTACTCTCTTTTTCCTTAAAATTATTCTTTTGATAATCTCCAAAAATGTCTAAGTTTAAATCATCGGAAGTAAATTCTATGAAATCTTTTTCTGATATAACGAAGAATTCAGTTCTTTTTTTATGTAAATCGAATTCTTCCGATTCATAATCACTTTGATGGATTTTCTGAACATACATTGTTATTTTATCGTATTTATTTTTCCATTCCATCATTCTTACATGAAAGAGTAAAGCTCCATTGGAATCTCGTTTTAAACTTGGATTATAGAACCAATGTTCCTCATCTCTATGAGACAAATAATTAACTACTTGAATAAGTATAACTCCCTTATCACTAAGGAGATTGATCATCTGATTTATGATGTTTCTACGCTCAATTGTATTAAAGATGGATAGAGTGTTACCAATACAGAAAATGAAGTCGAATTTATCATTAGGAATTTTGCTTTCTAATTCGAGAATATCACCAAGTATGAAATTTACTTTGTCATTACAATTATTTCTTTGAGCTAATATTCTCGCTTGTTCGATATTCTGCTCTGAGATGTCAATTCCTATTCCTGAAAACCCCCATTTAGCAAACATAACTAAATGGTCACCAGTCCCACATGATACATCTAGAATTCTAATATTTTCTTTCTGTATATTTTGGAGAATTTCTTGAAAGAAGGGAGCTTCGCGTTTTAGTCTTGACCCCCACATCACAAGGTCTTTGTACAGAATTTCATCTTTCCAATCTATTTCCATTTTTAACAAAAATCTTATCTCAAAGTTATTCTTAATCTTATTCATCAAACAAAACTAATATTTAGTAATCCTAAACAAAATCTAGCATTTTTACAGATATTTCTGCTTTAGTCATCTGATCGATTTCTTCAACAAACGTATCAATTTTCTTCAGGAAATCTTCAGAAATTTCATCATTATCGATATTGCAGATATATATTCGGTTATGTTGAGATAATTCAGGTTCTTCAAAATCATGAAAGAGTTCCTCTGTAAGTTTTTCACCTGGACGAATTCCAATGTTTTCAATTTTAATATCATCTTTGTCGTAATCATAAATTTGGAATAATTTATGAATAATATCTAGCATTTTGTAGGGCTTACCCATATCTAAAACAAACAACTCTCCACCTTTGCCAAGTATGGAAGCTTGAACTACTAGCTGAGCTGCTTCTGTGATAGTCATAAAGAATCTTTCCATTCTTTCATCTGTTAAAAGTACAGGACCACCATTTTCAATTTGCTTTTTAAATATCGGGATTGCACTTCCGCTGCTTTCTAAAACATTTCCAAATCTTACTATCATAAATTTTGTATTTTTAGAATTTTGAGCAAGAATATATTTCTCGATGATTCTTTTTGAAATCCCCATAACATTAATGGGGTTTACTGCCTTATCAGTTGATACAAAAACAAGCCTTTCTATTTTTTCTTCTAATGCTATCTTGATTAGGTTAATTGAGCCTTGAATGTTATTTTTGACACACTCATGAGGGAATTGTTCCATCATTCCAACATGTTTGAAAGCTGCACAATGGTAGATGATGTTTGGCTTATATTTTCTGATAATTCTACTTAATCTTTTCTCATCTCTAATATTAGCAAGAGCAGGGATAAAGGTAATCTTCTTATGATTCTGGTTCATCTGATTTGCTAATTCAAAAAGAGGTGTTTCGGCTACATCTAAACCAATGATTTGCTTTGGAAAACATCCAGCTAATTGAATGCAAATCTCTGACCCAATTGATCCTGCTGCACCTGTTATCAATATAGTATAATTCTCAATTTCTTTCATTGATGCTTCTGTAAGAACATTTTCAATAGGAGCTCGAATCAGATCTCTAACGCTTACTTTTCTTGGTGCAGAAATAGTATCTATCTTCAAATTCTGGAATATTGGAGGAACTATCATGAAACTAGATGATGTTTGATGAATTATGTCAACAATTCTAGTAATGGTTTTTCCTGTAGCTGATGGAATTGCTATAATTGACAATCCAATTTCAAATTTTTCAACAATTTCAGGAATTTGCTCAGTGTTCCCTAAAACAAATAAAGTTTCAATTTTTGTGCTTAATTTTTCAGGATCATCATCAATAAAACCCACAACTTGATATTTCTTATATTTTGGTTGATTCAATTCAGCCAAAAGTAATAATCCTGCTTTTCCAGCACCAACTATTAAAACGTTAGAGGATTGACTCATCGTAATTGAAATTTCCTTGGTTGTTTTTTAAAGTTTTGAAACACCTTCAAAATTCAGCTTAAATTCCATCTCACAGAATCTTCTATCGAAAATTTAGGTTGAAAATTGCAACATTTAGCCAATTTTGAATTATCTAACCAAATTTTAGTGGGAGTTTTATCAGGTTGTGAATAAGTTACGAGAGCCCGTTTTTCTGAAATCTTCTCATAGACTTTTATCAGTTCTAAATTTGAGAGAAGTTGATTTGCAGAGATATTAAAAACATCACCATTTATGCCGGTCATTTCTTGTAGATGCAATAGAGCAGAACAGGTATCTCTAACATCAATGTAGTCCCTAACATCCGAGGAATTAGAAATTTCAATTTTGATAGTTTTCTCATTTTTCTTGAATTTCTCCGTAAGAAATCCAGATAATAAGTGAGTTGATACACCTTTACCAACAAGAGAACCTGGTCGAGTACACAATACATCAACACCATACTTTTCGTGGAAACTTAAAGCGATTTTTTCTTGGTTATCCTTTGTTTCACCATAATAGTTCGATGGTTGGGTTTGTTGATCTTCCTTTAACGGTTTAGTAATAGAACTGTCCGCTCCATACTGAGCAGATGAACCTAAAACTAATAATCTACTCTCTAATTCTGAATCACGAAATCCCTCAATAAAACTTTGAAAAGAAGAAACATTAGTAGAATACATCTCTTCTTTAGTACCCCGAAATAAGCCCACTAAATGGAATATCATATCTGGTTCAATGGTTCTTAGTTTTTCTTTCCAGTCAACATTGGAATTGAAATTTAATACTTCATAGTTGTAATTGGTGTTTTTGCTAGATTGAAGATCAAATCCATGAATTTCCCAATCTGGTCTTTCTGTTTGAATATGTTTAACTAAGTTGACGCCAAGAAAACCACTTGAACCCGTGATTAATATTCTCATCAGAAAAGTAAATGATATATCCTTTAATAATTTTATCTGACTGTTTTAAAAATTATATGTCTTATTTAGTAAAAAGACTCAAACAAATTTCCTCAAAATTCTCCAGAAACCTATCATATCGAAATTGTTCATTAAATAACTCAATTCCTTTCAAATTTGCTGTTTTTGTAGTTTGTAATTTCTTTAATTCACTGATAACTTCTTTATTTGTTTTAGATAAAATTACTCCAGGTAAGGGATAATTGTGAATTACATACTTCCCCTTAGAATAAGCTTCTACAATGATTTTAGGAAAACCATCATGTTCAGTCATGCGAACAATAACGCTAATCTTTGACCAAATCTCACTAATATTGATATACCCTAGAAAATGAAGATTGTTTTGATTGTATTTTTCCTTATAGTCTGCAGAATCAAAATGTCCAATAAAATAAAAATCAACATCTTGAGCTTCTTTTGAAATTTTGATTACCCTATCAACACCATAGAGTTTTTCTCTTCCTGCTATGAAATAAACTAAAACACCTAGTTTCTTTGGCATAGGGATATCTTCTGTTTCTATATCTGAACCATGAAAGAGGACAGTACTTTCTATTCCTATTTTATCGAGTTCTTCCTTTATTCTAGTTGATACTGAAATGTGTTTGTCAACAAATTTTGTGAATATTTTTGTTTGTAGTTTTCTTTTCCAATTCTGAACAGAAAGTACTGAATCAGATCCAACCCAGTGACATATTGTTTTTTTTCTACAGAGTTTACCAATTACAAACCAAGGCCATGCAGATTGAAAATATGCTCCTAGAATAATATCTGAATCCTTGATCTGTCTTTTCTTGGGAAAATGAGTCGTTGCCAATAAATTAGTGTTATACCCTCTTTTTTCCAGAGCTTGGTTGAGTGATTCAGTATGTGCACCAACTAAGCTAAGTTTCAAATCTTTAAGGGTTTTTGGAGTAGGCATTTGATTCAACCTTATCTGCAACTTTGAGATAAGTGTAAATGATTTATTAGCTTTATTAATTGTTGGTTTAGTTTAGGTTGACAGCAAAGATTATATTTTTCTTAAAGAATTTGAACATGGTAATAACAGTGAATGAGTTTGAGAATTTTAGGAAATATAGAGAAGAAATGAATGAAAAAATCTTTGCTTTACAGAATAAACAGATTAGCAGATTTTACGCTTTAGATACAGGAGCATATTTAGATGGAGCTCTATCTTCCAAATTTAAGGAATTGTTAGGGCTTTCAACTTCATTAGTACTAAGATGTGAGGATTGTATACGCTATCATATAATTAGATCTGTTCAAGAAGGAAACAGCGATGATGAAATAGCAGAAACATTAGCGATATCTCTCATTGTTGGAGGATCTATAGTTATTCCTGAATTGAGAAGAGCTGTAGAAGTCTTGTCTCAATTAAGAGAAAAACAAGCAAATAATGAATCTATAGAAGATTTACTCTAACATCACTTTTCACAAGGAGTAACTTCTTAGTTTAGTCACTTCAGCATTCATCAGTGTTTTAGCTTCTGATAATCCTTTATTCATCTTTAGAGCATTTTTGTAACAATTTATAGCTTCTTCACCTGTATGAAGTTTACCAAGATTTAACCAATCCTCACTGGATTGAGGTTGTTTATCATCTAGAACATACTTCAAACACTCACAAGGTTCTCCAAACTCAACAAAAATCATATCTTGTTCAATGAATTGAGCTGAGCCAGGAGGTAAAACTGAATTGAAAAATTCTTCTTTATACCGAGGATTTTGATGTTTTCTAGACACTAACCATATCCATCTAGGTGGATCCATATATGTTAGTAAGACATGTGTCTTATGCTCTATTTTTGTTTTGCACTTTGGACAATATGAAAAGTTTACCTTACCTTCGATGACATCTTTGACGCTCTTAGGATTTTCAGATAAATTGATCGCTTCCCCTACTCTTTTCTTTATTTTGGTCCCACAATCGTGGCACTCAATCTCTTTTAACGGCAATTTGAACCCCTTTCAACTATTTTATTATCGATAACTACATAAGTTAACATCCTTTATATAATTTGTCATTCACAGTAAGGCGAATGGAAGAAAACAAACTTGTTAGAACACTTTTACAAGCCTCCATAGTGGTTTCTTTACTCGCTTTTCTTGACGCACTTTATCTTTTATACATGGAACTTTCGGGAAATTTTCACTGTTTAATTAATCAAGGTATTTTCCAATGTGAAACAGTAAATACCAGTCCTTATGCAAAATTCTTGGGTGTTCATGTAAGTCTCTGGGGAGTAATTTTTTATCTAATTTTCATTACACTTCTATTTCTAGCATTGTTCAACAAAAATGAATATTGGTTGAGTTTCTTCCTCCCAGTTGCGAGTTTATGGGGATTAGGTTTTTCCATCTATCTGACTTCGATAGAGATTTTTAAAATTAAATTCTTCTGTGAATTTTGTCTACTTTCTGCTATCTGCTCAGTAATCTTGATTATCTTAGTACTGATTTCAAAAAAGAAGTATTTCACTTCATTTTTTGCAAAACTAGACTTTTGGAATATGTTTAAGAGAGTTACCTGAAAATTCGCACTTAGACACATATATAAGTGGCTGAGAATTAAACAAGGTAATTAGGAAGATGTTTCAATTGAAAAAAAGATTCATGATTAAATTTATTGCTCTGTTCTCACTTCTAATTATTAGTATAAATTTCAATCAATCAGCTGCAATTACAAGTGAAGTTCCTCTAGAAACTGAGAATAATTTTTCAAACCAAATTTCATTGCTAATAACTTCTTACCCAATCAATATTTACTCTGACGCAGATTTTATGACCTTAGGATTTCCTGGAAATGGATCTATTGATAACCCATATCGAATAGAAGATTATCTTATTCAAGATTCTGTAGGATATGGGATATTTATCAGCAGTGTAACACAATATTTTGTTATTCAGAACTGTGTAATTAGAAACTCTCTCCTTGCTGGAATTCTTATACAGAAAGCTAACAATGGCACTGGGAATGTAAGCAATAATATCTGTGAAAATAATGGGCATGCAGGTATTCTTATTCTAGAATCAGAAGGAATCACTGCAGAAAATAATTATTGTAGTGGTAATCAATATGGACTTGAAGTACGATTCTCTACTGATAGTTATATATTCAATAACACCTGTGAATCTAATCTTTTTAGTGGAATGTATTTAAGACAAGCAATACAAGG
>JAUWEG010000081.1 GCA_030608385.1 Candidatus Heimdallarchaeota archaeon | reverse complement strand
ATGATTCTAGGGAGTATATTTCTAAAAGAAAAAATAACGCTTCCCCAGGTTTTAGGAGTAATTATTATTGTTGCAGGATCAATTGTGCTTTCCATACCGGAACTACTCTCATCTATTTAATAAACAACTAAACAAAATTGTAGTAAATCTATTGTTGTACTTACTTCAAAAATTCTTATTCTCTTTCTCTTACAATAAACGCCTTAACTAATTGAAGAATTGCAATTAGAGCTATCAAATATCCCCAGAAAGTGTAAGTAGTCCACCAAGGATTCATACCAAAATTGAAAGCTAAGTTAAGCCCTATTAAGTTGCCAAAATCAAAAACTGAAAGAGCTAAAAACAAAGAAGCAATTGCTTGAAACAGAGAAATTATTCTATATCCAGCCATGTTAAAAATTGGCTTTCTGAAATATAAAAACCTTTGTTTATTCTTTTCTGAATGTTAGTGTTTCTTGTTCTGAAGCTATGATTTAATCTCTTTTCTCAAGAAGCTTGTATTTTTTAGCTAACTTTTCTGCTAATGCTTCTTCCTCTAGAGCATGTTTTTCATCTTTGCTTAATTCTTCAGGTAACCAAGTAGGGAGTTTTAATTCCTTCTCTTTATAATAAGTTCTAATTGCTCTTCTTAAAGCTCCTACTGCCAAAGATCCACAATGTGTTTTAACTGAAGGTAAACCACCTAAAGCTTCTGATACATCGGACCAAGTAATTTTCCATGCTTCCTCAAGAGATTTTTTCTCGATCATAATTGTAAGCTGACTAGCTGCTGCAATGTTTGATGCGCATCCATAGCTTTCAAAGCTTGATTTAATAATAAGGGCATTTGGTTCGTCTAATTTTAGATAGAAAGCTATCATGTCTCCACAAGCTGGACTTCCAGCTACAGCATAAACTGTCGCATCTTCCATTCTTCCAAGATTTTGAGGATTTTGAAATAATTCAAGAACTCGGGGTGCATATGGTAAGGGTATTCTACTTGACATGTTTTAACATCCTCTTAAAGTTCGA
The DNA here is from genome assembly GCA_030608385.1 of Candidatus Heimdallarchaeota archaeon. Classification (GTDB taxonomy): domain Archaea; phylum Asgardarchaeota; class Heimdallarchaeia; order Heimdallarchaeales; family Heimdallarchaeaceae; genus UBA460. The sequence goes on along the minus strand of JAUWEG010000081.1, from coordinate 10,434 downwards.
TTCCTCCGGTTATATTTCGGATTCTTTTTATGATTTTGGGCATTCTTTCTAGAACATAGTTGATTTGTTCTTCAGTATTTAAACGATTTATTTTCATCAGTAAACTCCCATGAGCCTCTTCTGGTTTTCTACCAATTGCAGTCAATATATGACTTGGCATAAGTACTCTACTAGTGCAAGCACTACCGCTTGATACATAAATTCCATTCATGCTACATTCAACAGTTAATGCTTCCCCTTCACAACCTAAATAGCTTATATTTACATTGTCAGGAGCTCTACGCTCTCCTGAGGGACCATTGATTTCAGTTCGACCAATGCTTGTTTGGAGACCATATAATAATTTGTCTCTGAGGTTTTGTGTGTGATTTTTTATTTCTTCAAAACGATTGAATTGAATCTCTGCTGCTTTTGAGAAACCAGCTAGAAGAGCTGGATTCTCTACATCTGGAGAGAGTATTTCAAGACTCAATTGTCCTTCATAAATTGCTTTAATTTTTATTCCATCTTTAACATATAATCCTGCAATGCCTTTAGGACCTAAAATTCTGTTACTATTAATTGTAGCTAGATCAACTTCAACTTTTCCATAATCCAATGGTATTCTTCCAAATGCAGAAGTTGCATCTGTATGAAATAAAATACTGTCATCTTTGTCTTTTACAATTTCCAATGCTTCTTTAACTGGTTGAATTGTACCTATTTCATGATTGATTGTTTGTAAACTCACTAAAAGAGTTTCATCATCAATCCTTTCTTGCAAGATGTCAAGATTTACTGTTCCATCATTGGAAACAGGAATAATCTCGACTTTGTACTGTTCACCAAACATGGATTTTGCTGTATGAATAACACTCAAATGTTCTGCTTCAGAAACAATAATCTTCTTTCGTTTTTTATTCATTTTCGCAATTCCTTTAATTGCAAGATTATTAGATTCAGAAAAACTATGAGTTAATGCTAAGGATTGAGGATCTATGTTTAAAGGTTTAGCAATTTTTGTTTTTGCTTTCATATAGAAATCTAGAGTTTCCCAGCCCATGTGATGTGTAATTGCAGGATTACCAAAAGTTCTCTCAAGATAATAGGGTCGCATCTCTGCATATACTTCTTTATCAACTAAAGAACCGTTCTCCCAGTCTAGATAAACTTCCTTATCTGGTTTTCCATGTTGTTTCAATAAACCTTCTATGTTCGACATTAGATTTACTCCAATATTTTGGCTAGAAATTTTTCAATATGATCTACCTCAGTGAGCATTAACTTTCCTGTTCTGTGGAAAGATAAGCTAGTTTTATCAAATTGAAACTTTTCAACCATGTTGCCAATCTTTTGTATCAGTTTTCCTTTTTTTGAAATCTTTTCATAGACTTCATCAATAGTACCCCATTTGAGCATAACGACATAACTATTGTCTTTTTTACAACTCTCTACTATTGAATCTATATACTTCTGATACAAAGAATTAGCTCCTTGCTACAGTTCTTACGAAAGTATAACACTTATTTAATCTTTGTTTTTATCAATTTTTTTTTCTATTTCTTTCAGCAATATTTTACATTTCCAACAGAGATAAGTGGGTTTGAGTATTGCTTCTTCTAGATTCTTGGAATATTGCATAACACAGACTTCTTTGCAATGCCCCAGCCCCAAAATATGACCACATTCATGAACACTTTCCTTTATTTTCATATTTGCTGATTCTAGTCTAAAAAAAGATACAATACCACCATAAAATTGAGTTGCTAATCCAAATACAAAATTCCTCCCTGGAACGTATAAATCTTCATTGACTAGCCAAAGAAAATAAGTTATGTTTTCCTCATCAATCAACATGTTCAGCAATTTCTGACCATTATACTGATTCCTAGCTTTGTTAAAAGTAGTAATCTCAAGCTCTCTTTTCTTAATTGATTGGATGCCAAGCTCATAAGTTATTTTCAATTCTTTAACAACTTCCTCAACTACATCATAATTTATAGAAGGATCATGGAATAATGTTAAATTGGGAGGCATACTTATTACCTAATTTATTCAGTTTGTTGTACTTTGCTTTTGTGAAGAATTACTCCAGGAATTTGCTCAAATTCAAACCAGTCGTTATTATAGTTAGTCCCCTCGACTTGGTAAGCTGATTGAGCTGATCCCCAGAGAAAACCTCCAGGAAAGACCAACTTTTCACTCATCAAACAGAAGATTCTAAGATTTCTATTTAAATTTGTAGTAGAGATAAACTGTAAACACCTTAAAACAAAAACTTGATAAATAAAATTACTTCTTTAGAACCAATGCCTCAAGAAAACTGGAATATTCTAATGGTTGTTCTAAGTACTGTTGCTCCTGATGTAAGAGTAGAGAAAGAAGCAAGGTATTTGGCTAGTAAAGGACATACAGTGACGGTTATTGGTACAAATCCTAATGGTAATTTAGATAGTGAAGAAAAAAGAGATGGGTACACCATTCTTAGAGTTCCAAGCTCAAAAAAGCTCTTTTTCAAGTATTTCGAATTCTGGAAGAATGTTAAGAATTTTGTTGGTAAGAACCAGTATGATATTATTCATCTTCATGATCTAAATGTTCTTCCTTTAGCAACAAGATTGAAGAAAAATGCAAAAATACTAGTCTACGATAGTCATGAGAATTTTCCAGAACAGATGTCAGAAACTTTTGGATTTCTTGGTTTGTGGGGTTATACCTGGGTAGAGAGATATTACATCAAAAGAGTTCAAGGTGTTGTTACAGCAGGAATAACTTATTCTGAAAACCTCAAAAGAAAATACAAAGTCGAGAGTTCATGGATTGCTAATTATCCTTCTAGAAAAGATGTGGAAGCTGCCCACAAGAAAAACATTCCACAAGAGTACACTACTGATAAGAAGTTCAAAGTTGTACATTTTGGTGTGATGTATCATAATTTGGGCTATTTTAAAACTGTTGAAGCAGCAAAAATATTAAGTGAAAAATTCAAACCGACTGAACTTGAATTCCTAGTTATGGGGTCTGGAACATCTTTAGAACCAATGGAACAATTAATAGAGAAATATAATCTTTCAGAGTACTTTAACGTAACAGGTTGGATGAATTACTTGGATGCTCTTTCTATTATGCGTAGTTGTGATGTGGGATTAATATTATTTCAACCAGGAAAGAACAATTTCCTGAGAATACCTAATCGTTTGTATGAATATTGTTCTGCAGGCATTCCATTTATCGGCTCAAATTTTGAAGGATTACAGAGAGCTACTTTGGGAATAGATGATCTTGGAATACTAATTGACCCAACTTCTCCGCAAGAAATAGCTGATGCAATCGTTATGCTCATGCAAGATTATGAGAGATTGGAAAATATGAAGAAAACAGCTTCAGAGATATATAAGAATAAGTTCAACTGGGAAACAGAAATCGTCAAACTAGAGGAAGAGTACAAGAAAATTTTCTTGAAATTTAAAGAAAACTAGAACCTACGAACAACATTGTATATTTGTTCTTCTACCAATTTAGCTTTTTCCTTTACCTCAGAAATATCTGTCACTCCTTCAAAGAATTTATTCAAAATATTTTTAATTTTATCAATTCCATAGACTAATTCTGAATATTCTGCAGGATAGCCCAAAGCTACGATACAGTAATCAACACCTCTGAATCTAGGATCTTTTTGGTTTTTGTCACTCACTACATAGAGAAAACTAGTAGCATTATAATGTTTCATTTTTGGTATTTTTACTGGCCCAGAAATAGTTCCAGATTCAAGCATATCAAGTTCTCCCATGCCAAAAATGGTGAAAAGCAGAACCCCTAAAGCTAAAATAACAGTTTCTCGAACATTCTCATATTCTGCGGGGATTTTTTCAATGTAGATAGGATCAGTTCCTGAATCACCAAATCTAAAGAAAGAAACAAAAATCTTATCCAAATCATACTTCGACTCAACTTTGGTTACTTTTTCTATTACATTCGGGATTTGGTTAAAGAATCTTCCCCGCTTTACAATATAATCAGAAGCTCCTAGTTTCATTGCACTTACTGCAACTTCTTCAGATCCTTGCCCTGTTATCATTATAACTGGTATCTCTGTTACTTGCCTGATTTCTTCAAGTATTTCTAAACCAGTTGTATTAACCAGCAAATAATCAAGCAATATCACATCAATATCATATTTCATATCTAATAAAAGAGTTAGAGTTTCTTCTTTTGTTGTAGTAATAAATACTTCTGCATCGGGATAAGACTTTAAAATATTCACTTTGATAAGAAAAGCAATATCATCATCATCTTCACAGAGAAGTATTTTCAGATTACTTGTCATTAGAGATACTCCATGCTTACATATAGTTACTTTTATTTTATAGTTGCTATTGTATCAATTACTCTAATAATCCATCTTCTTTCAAGGATTCAAGGATTTCAGAGATTTCATCTTGTAATTGGTCTATTTTTTCATCCTTTCCTTTTTTGGATTTTTGTGTTTTCCTTCTTTCTTCAACTACATCCTTTAGAGAACTACCATCTGGAAGATCAACAAGAGTTCCACCAACTCTTGAAATCTCATCACTAATTGTTTCTAATTGTGCTTCAGATTCATCAAATATTTCTTTGTCAGGTAACATAGAAGATAAATCAGAAACTTTTGATTCTTCCTCAGAAGGCTTTAAAGAACCAAGATCACTTATACCTAGTTGCCGCATTAGTTTAGATTCATCTAAATCTAGATCAGCTAAAGGTACTGATGTAAACTGATCAATAGTAGTTTGATCTGGTTTTACAGGGGTTTCTTCAAAATGTAGAGCAGCAGCTTCTTTCTGTTTGCAGTGATGATCTTCAGTTATTGGATGATGTTTCCCACAATATGGACAGACGGTCTCATGTAGTGTTTGAATGTGGACTCCTAAGGCTCTTTGATCATGGGTTACAAAACCACAGAACGAACACTTCAGTAGAGGTACGAAGTTTTCTGAAGCAACAAATTCATCAAAATTGGCATAGAGATACCACAAGAGAGAAATTCTGACTGTTTTAGAAGTTGACCAGCCTGTTTTTTTCTTAATAGACATCAAGCTTTCTTGACTAACTTGATCTTTTAATCGAAAAGAAAGCTTTGCTTCTCGTTTTTTCTTTGACTCTTCTTCATAGCGTTTCATAAGAAGAACTTCCAATTTGATATAGTCATTAAGTTCCTCTATGATGTTAATTCGACTTTTCATTTTTCTTACTCTTAGTGCTAAATCATCAAGAGAAAGCGTTATAATCTGACTAGCTCCCCCGAATTGTTGTGATTGTTCCAAAACTGCATCTTTGAAATTTTTAGGAACATTTATTGTATAAACATTTGAAGTTCTATTTCCGCTTGTTTTTGGAGTCATTATTCTCACTTTACACGTATTATTTGCGTATTATGCGATTCAGTATTACATTTTTTAAAGGTTTTGCCTCAACTAGGTTTTTTATTTCGCAAGATATCTAGTGTTTAAACAAAAGTAATATTAGATGCCATCTAGATGTTCATTTGAGAGTTAATGATGTTCATGCACTACATTAAACGAGAGTAATGCAATAAAAACGGGGAGCTGAAACTCTCTCTATTTTCCATCAACTGTTACATTAATCGGAATTCCTGCAGCTATACTTCCACTTACTATACAGTAATTTCTGAAAATATCTACACACTTGATATACTGAACAGCTTCCTTGCTTTCAACTTCAGGTTCTAAATTTACATCTATTTTGGATATTCTCCAAAAACCATCCTCGTTTCTTTTTCTTGTAAACTTTACTTTAGTTTTCAAGTTTGTGACAGCTAGCTTCTTCTTTGTGACACAAAATATAAGAGAGGCAGATAGACAATTCCCTACTGCAGTTGCAAGAAGCATGGATGCTGTTGGTCCAAGCCCCTCTCCACCTGGAATTTCCTCTGATTCATCTAGAAGAAGATTAGGGATTGTACTTTTACCAAAATCTACTTCAAATTTGTAATTATCTTTTTTAATCATATTAATTTCATATTCAAAACTCTCTGTGTTAGACAGCTCATATCACCTCTAAAACAATTAAAAGTCATTATCCAGAAATAAGTATATCATCTAAAACCTCTTCTAAATCTGGTCTATCTGGTGGGTCATCTGATTTTTCAAATTCCCCTTCAGCTATAGCATCACTAAGGTCAAGATCAATTTTACCCCTTCTTCTTGAAGGACCTGGTACTACCATGGTCCCACTAAGATTTTCTATTTTGTCATTGATTTCCATTACAAGATTTACCAATTTTGTAATTTGTTCATTACTAAAACCAGATACTGTAAGCAGATCTGTTTTGGCTTGTTCTTCAAAACTTTTAACAGATTCACTTGTTGCTAATGCAATGGTTTTTGAATCAGGTTCTATATCATTTTCAACTATAGCTTTACGTTTTTCAGGAGATGACATCGCTTTTGCAGCTTTTGCAGCTAGTGCTTCTGTTGGGAAAAGTTCAGTTAATTCTGTTAAAACCTGAGCTTGATTAGCTTCGTTAAGTAGAATTATTTTGCCCTTTAAACCATCTCTTTCATCGATTAAATCTTCAAATTCATTCTCTAAAGTATCATATTTGTCTTTTACAAGTTTATTTTCTTGATTGAGAAGTTTGATTAATTTAATTAGTTTGGGTAAACTACGAGCAAGTTCTGTTGCATTATTCTGCATCTCTGAATATCTTGCTGCAGAGACTAGTTTTACTCCTTTCTTGCTTTGTTGTTTGAATTCTTCTTCTAAACCCTCAACTCTTTTTTTAAGGTCCCTATTTTGGACAAGAAGTCTTTCTACTAGAAGTTTAACCTTTCTAAGTGCTTCAAGAAGAATTCTATTTCGTTCTTGTAGTTCCTTCACATCTGATTCAGTGAAACTTTTCTGGTCTAGAATCTCATCTATACCCTCATCTTCCTCGTCATAAGACTGTTGGATATCTTTCATGAGCTTATCTTCAGGATTTAGACCAGTGAAACGCATGTGCCATTCACATCAATGCTAAACTGATACTGTTCTTCCCCTTAAAAAAAATTTGCTTATTGTTAAGAATTGTTTGAAATAGTTTTCACACAAGTGGAAAATTTTATTTCCAGATTAATATATGATAGTTTATGACCGTCTCAGCGTATATTTTCTTCATTGTGGACTTAGGAAAAACACAAGAAGTAGTGAATGCTCTAAGAGAAATCCCCAATATTGTTAATGTTGCAGTAGTTACTGGAGAATATGACATTGTTGTGAAAATTATTGTCGAAGATTTAGAAGAATTATTCCATGTAACTACAGAAAAAATACATATGATTGAAGGAATTTCAGAAACACAAACATCTGTAATTGAGAAAGAAGTTTTAAAAGAGTGAAATAAATGCCAGCTCCAGAAAATCGTCCAGTAAGTAGATTTAGAAAGAAGAGCACTTTCTATTTACTGGCATTAGCAAGTGGAATAATCACGAGTATCTATGTAGTCTTAGATGATTATGTAAATTTTGAAATGATTACAAATCCATTTGTTTTTGGAGCTTTTGAAATGGTTGTAGGTTTCATAGTCACTTTTTTAGTTGTATTAGCACTCCATATACCTGGAAAAGGTAAAACAAGGCTTGGAAGGAAATTTAACTTGGGATATAAGCTAGATGGAAACTTCCAGAAACTAAAACTACCAACAGGAAAAACAGCTATTTATACATTGCTTGCAGGAATATTTGCAACAGGAGCAACAATTCTCTATTTTTATCTAATGAGTAAAAATGGATCATCTGTGATAATGCCATTCAGTCAATTTGTGCTAATATACCTACTAATTGGAGATGCAATTTCTGACAGAGAAAAGCCAGTTATTGTTGAAATTCAGTCTATCGCTATGATAGCTTTTGGTGTGATAATTGCATCTGTTTCAGGAATAGGTAGTGATGGCTCCTTTACTGATTTCCTTCTAAATGTGTTTTTGATTGTGGGACCATTTTCATTGTTTTCAGCATTCTATATTTACTTCCAAAAGAAAGCTTTGACTACTAAGGATAAGCAAGGTAAATTTTATGATTCCATCAACTTAAGAATTTGGACAATGTTAATAATAACTATTGGTCAAGTAGTAGCAGCAGCTCCTGCACTCTCAAAGGGAGGTTTTTCTGAGGTTAGCAATTCTTGGAAAATTGCTTTGACTCCAGTAATTTTTTCAATGTTATTGGCTTTTCTATCAATTGTTTTCTACACAAGAGCTCTTACAATGGGTAAGATGTCTATTGTCAAAGCTTTGAGTAGCGTTAGTGTTGTAACTACATTTCCCATCATTGGTATAGCTAGTATCTGGTTACCGAATATTTTTGGTTTTGGGGGAGAAAATCTTGTACTTGATATTGTGTTGAAACTATCAGGTTCATTTCTAATATTAATCGGAGTTATTGCTTTAGCATTATCAGAAACCAAAAGTATCCTTTTAGCGAAAGCAAAACAAGGATTCGCAATAAAAGTTGAGGAATTAACTAAAATAAAAGGAATAGAAGGTGTATCATTTATTACAGGACAATATGATTTGCTAATTAATATTAAGATGCGAAGCATAGGTAAAGCTTTCAGCTTAGTTGAAAAATCAATTGCAAAACTGCCTTGGATTGATGATGTAATAACATTTCAAATAATGAAAGAATATGAGTAAAAAGAAAAGAGAAAAGGATTATTTGTAACATTCTTTCAGTTTTTCATAAGAAAAATCTAAATAGTTATTTGATTTGTTAAAAGATGAACTGTAATGGAAGTTTTTGATATTCATAGTAAAAAGGGAGAGAAAGTATTTGGTCATATTGACATGTTGGAGTATCCACATGGGACAAAAGAGAGATTACCAATTTGCTTGATTGAAGGCTTAGAAGAAGGGCCTACTTTCCTTTTAACAGGTAACATTCATGGAAATGAACTTCATGGTTTGGTAACTCTTCAGGAAATAATTCAAGAAGTAGACCCCACAAAAGTTAAGGGAACATTAATTATAATACCATCGTTAAATCCTGCTGGATTGTTGGTAATGACTCGAACACCACTTTATGTAAGTACAGATCCCAACAGACTATGGCCTGACCCAAAACCCAAGAAGAAACCTCAGTTAAAGTATGTAGACCTTTATGATGAAAATCTTGATCCAGAAAAACATCCAAATGTTCAGGAGAAGTTTTACACCAAATTTGCAAAAATATTTGATCAAGTCGATTATTTCATTGATCTCCATTGTCATGCTATTCGTTCTTTACCATACTCATACCTAGATCGAGTATATTATGATGAAAAAGATGAAAATCAGAAGGAAGAATCACAAAAACTATTTGACAAGACAAAAAAACTGGTTGAAGCATTTGGTTTTACTTTAGTGTTGGAAGGTCCACCTAAATATTATTTCAAGGAAAATCTGCATAGGTCTACTACTGGTAGCTTTGTAAATAAATATCGGAAACCAGGATTTACTGTTGAATTGGGGGCTTCTGGTTATGTAGAGACAGACATTGTAGCCAGTGCCAAAATTGGTGTTTGGAATGTATTAAAATATACAGGAATGATTGAAGGGGATTTAGTAAAAATAACTGATTTTCCAGTGTTAGATGAAAAAATGTGGCGAGAGATTTTGATTAGAACGTCACATTCTGGTTTCTTTATTCCTCTTGTGAAAGCTGGAGAAATCGTTGACAAAGGGAGCCCAATTTTTGAAATTAGGGATATTTTTGGTAAAATCAAAGAAACCATTGTAGCACCAGATTATGGAACAATTCTAGGAATCTGGGACGACATCAGATGTTATCCAAATCAGGAAATTGCAGTTTTCTTAGTTGATAACACAATAGATTTTGTTTTACCTTGGGAATACGAGAAAAAAGAAGAGAAAAAGGAGTAGAAATAGTTCTAATCTTCTTCTATTTCCATTGTTATTACTTTATAATCAGGTAATTTGCTCTTGAATTCTTTAATGAATGAAAGTTCCCCTATTCCTCTCCCTATGTGCATAGGAATGGTAATTTCAGCGTCTATTGCCTTAGCTGCTTCAACAGCTTCATCAACATCCATCACATATGTTCCTGAAATAGGTACTAAAGCAATTGTTGGTTTTAAACCATCCATCTCGGGAATTTTATCTGTATCTCCTGCATGATAAACAGTGATGCCATCAATATCCAAAATTGGACCAATATGCCCAGATTCTTTTGGATGGAAAGGAGTTTTTGTTTCTGGATCTCTGAACCTATGAATATTATAAGCAGCAATAGCAGAAATCTTAATTCCTTCTATTTCTAGAGAATCACCTGGGTTTAGCTCTTTCATTTCTTTCTTCCGAGCAATTTTCTCTTCAAATATCTCTTGAACAATTGTTGGTCCAAGTAGGATTGTTTCACCTGTTGAGATTTGGTTTATTGCTTCAGGATTGCAATGATCAAAGTGTTCATGACTACTAAT
>JAUWEG010000144.1 GCA_030608385.1 Candidatus Heimdallarchaeota archaeon | reverse complement strand
AAAGAAGAAATTAGAATTTCAGAAAGTTAGAGCTGAAATGGAAAAAACCGAAGCTCAAATCAAGACAGAGTATTCTGATAAATTCACAGAATTATTGTCTGAGTAAACAATTCCAAAAACTAGCTAAGGAATTTTTCTTGTATCTTTCTTTTTCCTTTAAAATTTTTAGAAAGAGTATCTAAAGCTTCTCTACTTGAATATCCTTCAAAACAACTTTTTTAAACAATAATTCAGCTATCTTACTTGTTAGAACGTGGTTCAAACCATACATATTATCACTTGATAAAAGGTGACAAAAATTAGAAAACAACGAGTTATCAAAGATTTTGATGCGCTAAGAAAACTTCATAAAGAAGGTGTTTTAGCTCAAGTAAAAGCATTTCCAAGTAAGAAGAAATCTATGGGACATCTAGCTATAGGTTTTGTTGGACCTGAGAAGACACCTTATGCTGGTGGTAAGTATAAACTTGAAATTCTCTTTGGATCAAACTATCCATATAAACCACCATATGTGAGATTACATACACCTATCTGGCACCCTAATTTCTGGCCAAATCCTAAAGAATATCCTAATAAAAGAAATATTTGCTTAGCTTTAGTTGATAATGAATTAGTAGGAAAACATGATGGATGGTCTCCTGCTAAGAATATCACGACTGTTATTTATTCTATCCTTGCAATGTTTAATATTGATGGAGCTTATGTAAATCCTAAAGATGTGTTCAATAAAGAAGCAGCTTTAGAATTCTTAAATGATAAGAAGAAATTCATTAAAAAGGCAAGTTCTATTAGTAAGAAATATGCAAAATCCTACTGGTAGAATTGAGTTAAATCTGAAAAAGGTGTGTCTATAATGGAAAATGAAACTGAATTTCCCGAACAATATGAAAAACTCCTAAAAAAAATAGAAGCACTAGAGAAAGCTCTAGGACTTCATGAAGTTGATGATATTATTAAGGAAAAAATAGATGTGAAACAAGAAATAAGTGATGATACAATCACTGAAGATGATTTACAAATCAAAGCGAGAAATGAAATAATTATCTCCCCCAAAGCTTATCTGAAGTTAGCTAAACATGCTTTAACTTATGCAAATGAAAACATCCCAAAGAAAGATTGGGTGGAAATTATTGGTTTATTAACAGGGAGAATTAGGCAGGAAAACACTCCTCTAGAACAGATTTTTGTTGAAGATTATTGGCCAGTAGATCAAGGTGATGCAGTTAGTGTAGAAATTGTTGATCAACAGATTTTCACAGAGATATTTCACAAGAAGGACGATGAACATTTTATAATCGGATGGGCACATTCACACCCTAGCTATACTCCCTTTTTAAGTGATGATGACTTTGGCACTCATCTCCGTTATCAAACCTTTTGGAATAAATCTATTGCTGTTGTTTTAGATCCTTTAATGATATCTCCTAAGAATTTTGGAGTTGGAGTTTTCAGAATACACAAAGATAAAGAATCATACTATGAACTATCGAGTGAAGTACATGGTTTAAGCGTGGAAGCAGGTTATGAATCAATAAATCTTTTCATGAAAAACAAATATGAAAATGATTCGTAAAAATGAAAGTAGGGTTATAATTGGAACTAAACAACATCAAAACCTATCTGGCAATTGGAATTGTTGGATTAACCGTCGGAGTGCTATACATGGCAATTCAAAAAGATTTGCCGAAAACACTCACTATATTTTTTATAACCGTGTATGTTGTTGTTGTTCTGAGATTCTTTCTTGAAAGAAGACATTATAAAAAACATAAAACTATTCTCGCGAGCACTCAATTCCTAATACTTCCATTTTGCATTATGTTAATGGGAAATTATATTTCTCCCATAGCCGCTGCATATGAAATTTTCAGAGTAGATATCGATTTATCAAGTGGGAGCTCAATTTATTCCCCTTTTAATCTAATATCTATATCTTTGATTTTTCCTGTGATTGTTCTTTCTCTTTATTTTCGAAACTTTTATTCCGGAAAATGGCCTGCTATAGCAGTAAACAGAAAAGTAAGAAGAGGAAGAAAAATACCCTTTTTGATACATACAGCATATATTGCAATTTTATTAATTGGATTCTTTATCAATTGGCAAATAGATTTTGTAAGTTTCATTTTTGTTATTTTTTACTTCATTTTTATCTTTAGATACTTCATTATTGCATTTGCAGTGAGATCTAACCAACAAGCTCAGGTTACTTCATCTAGATCTGCATCAACAACCAGAAGAAGTAGAGCAACAGCTTCGTCTAGATCTGCATCAACAGCCAGAAGCAGACAAAGATCTGCTTCGACTAGATCAAGAAGACCGACAGCTTCTGCATCATCTGCTAGTAGAGCTTCAAGGTCTTCAAGTGCAAGAATTGATCCTGGAATTGAAGTAAGAGCAACTCGTTCTACTACAACTAGAAAAACATCCAAAACTACAACAATCACTAAAAAAATCTTCCCAATTGGTACACCCAAGAAAGAAGAGATGCAATGTATAATATGCTATATGGATTTTGATAAGAAAGACCGCAGAAGAATTATTTTATGCCCCCATTGTCGTTATCCTGCGCATGAAGACGAATTTATAAGTTGGTTTAAAACATCAAGACTCTGTGCTAGATGTAATCAAACTATTTCTGTTAGATATGTAAACAATCCAAAATATAGAATCAACATAAAGCTCTATATTGAAAAAGTGATTGAAAAGTTATAATAATTCGAGTAGCCAATTGTTTAATAACTTAAAGAATATAAACAAGTTGGAAAGCATAAGGAAAAGGTATTATCATGGCTACTTGGAAACAGCTATCAGCAGCATTTCTACTATCACTTACATTGGTTGGTGTTTCTATTTATTATTTTATAGAAGATAACAATTTCCTCGGAAGAGTTTACATTTTTGCTGCAATTTTTGCTTTCCTTTCTTTATTTATAATTTTTAGAAGTTTCTTTTATTTGAAACACAAAGCAACATTCAATGAAGTGTTTTTTGTTCTAATGGTTCCTTTAATCCCTGTTCTAATTGTTTTAGCTCAGAAGTTATTTGGGATTTACGACATCTTTATTGTTTCAACTGGAGTAATATCGACATCTAATCTTAACTATACTTTCTTTATCAATGCTATAGATTTTGTTCTATTACCTTATTATATAGTTAGCAATTTCTTGATTTTTAGAACCTTTATTCGATACCCTTTCATCAGACTCAAGGGGACAAGCGAAAAAGGTATTCCTCCAAAATTCTTTGGATTCATACTTATGTTCATAATTCCTGCAACTTACATCTTAACTTCAGTATTTTATCTTGAAAATCTCTTCTTAGTGATTTTCGGTGGGGTGTATTTTTATTCAGCCTTATTGATGCTGTTTGTATGAATCATTCTAGAAATAAACTAGTTATAGAAAAGATTATTATCAGTTCATCTTGGTTTCTTTTGCTTTGGTAACTTTGTTTGACTAGGGTATTTTTGTGTTGGTACTTTTTGCTTTGGGATCTTATCCTGTATAACTTCTTCTATTTGGGAAGCAGCTGGAGTTTCTCTCTCTTTCTTCTCCTTTTTCTCTTCCTTTGGAAGTGGTTTGGATTCCATACTTTCGATTTCAGAGAATTTTTCTCTATCCCTTAAAGGAGGAGTTTCTTTCCTTTTTTCTTTCTTGTGTTTCTCCATAGCTCTTGATTCCATGGCTTCGATATCTTTGAAAATTTCTCTTTTAGGAATCGCTTCTTCCTTCTTTTCTTTGGTTTTTGATGTTTTTTCAGCTGGAATGTAGTTTGGTTCTTTTGTCTTTTTTAGTTTATCTTGGCTAGGAATTTTTGATTTAGGGATTTTTTGTTTGGGAATTTGAGAACTATTTTTCCTCTCTGAAGTGCTTCGTAAGTGCGATCGAGCAGGAAGTTGACTATTTTTGTTCCTTTTTTGTTTTTTCGGAGGAATTAGATCACTAGCATCTAATCTTTGTTTTGGAATTTTCTCCTTGGGGATTTTTGAATCATATGGATATTTTTGCTTTGGAATCTTGGAAGAAATCTTATTTTTCTTTTTTTTATTTGCCATTTGTAAGTCAAATCCATACTTTGCCTTTCTTCAAAGGATCTTTTTTCAAGAAATTCTAACACTCCAAGTCTATCTTTTAACTGTTCTGAATTCCTCTTGTTGTTATTCAGGATATATATTTTCATATCTCCTTATTTATATTACTATTTGCTTTATTCAACAACCTAAATAAAATGCTTTTTATACCGAAAAGCATAGTTTTTTAACAATCTAATGTAATATAGATAAACTGTAATAAACAAGGAATGGTTATTATGAGCGAAGAATTTGAAGAATTATCCTTTGATGAAGAAGAAGAGGAAGTTGAAGAAGAAGAAATTATCTCAAAGACTCCTGAAAAGTCAAAGACTCCTGGAAGTAAGAAAATTAGTGTTTATTTTCAAAGCACTATTGGGCCAAGTCCAAAACAAGAGAAACTTGTTGTTGCCACTGATGCACCAATTGGTGATATCAAATATACTGTTAGCCAAATATTCGGATTACCTCCAGATGAATTTCATCTGTCTCATGCAGGAAGAACCTGTGATTCAGATGATGTCTTAGAAGATTATGGAGTTGAAGATGGAGATACCATTCTACTTATCCCAGTATCAACTGCTGGATAAATGGAAGAAGTAATCAATATCCAAGAAAGAATTTCTCTTTCTCCCTCCATTTATTTTTCAAATAGTTACTATTTTTTCATACTAGAAGCAGAGTAATACTTGAGGAGTATACCATGAGCAACAAATCACAACAATCAAATTTTTTTGATGAAACATTCTCTGAAGAAGAACGAAAACGTCTAGATAGGCAACTTAGATTACCGGGTTGGAATCAAAAAGCTTTGAAGGATTCAAAAGTGGTTATAGCAGGAATTGGCGGATTAGGTACCGAAATTGCTAAAAATCTGGCTATGGCTGGAGTTGGTACTTTACATTTAATAGATTTGGACATTATTGAATATTCTAATCTTAATAGACAAATTTTATTTTCTGATGCAGATGAAGGTGAACCTAAGTCCAAAGTTTCAGCTAGAGCTTTAAAGAAAATTAATCCTTTTAGCAAATATATTTGGCATCACTCAAATCTTGAAGATGTTGATCCAGAAGTATATGCAACAGCTGATTTAATAATTTCTGGATTAGATTCAGTTACTGCAAGGGCTGAATTAAATCGTAGAGCTGTCCATTTCAAGAAACCTATGATCGATGGAGGAACAGCAACTTACTATGGTCATGTTTACATTTACTCTCCGGGAGAGAATGCTTGTCTTCAATGTGACCCTCAGATTGAGAGAGAAAGAGAAACTTTAGCAGCTTGTACTTTGGTTGGAATTCCAAGAAAGAGATCGCATTGCTTGCTTAAGGGACAATTATCTTTTGAATCAAAACATAATAGAACTCCAGATACAACAGTATTAGAAGAAATGAATGTTGTTATAGATTATGCTAACAATTTAGTTAAAGAGCATTTTCCAGATAAAAGTATTTTTACAATTGATGAAGCTGTAAAGATGGTTGATCAGCATGATCCAACAATAATTACAATGAATGCAGTTATAGCTTCTTTACAATCACAGGAAGCTGTTAAGATACTTCATCATGTCAAAGGAATCAAACTTGGAACAGTAAACAAAGAATATGTTATTTACAATGGTTTGGTTGGTAAATTCTTTTACATAGAGAAACCACCTAACAAGAAGTGTGCTTTGTGTGGTTCAGCTGCGACCATAATCGAGGAGGTAACAATTCCAGAAACTACAACTATCGATATGCTTCTTTCGATTATTAAGAATAAAGGTTATAGTTATGATCCTGAATTTGAACCTTCTTTCTGGTTGATTGATAAGAAAGATCCAGAAGAAGTTGAACTCAATCTAACATTAAAAGAACAAGATATTAGGAATCATGAAACTCTATTTGTTACAAGTTTGACCAAAAATGGTGAAGAAATAGACCTTTACATAAGATTGATACTAAATGGATGATTAGCAATTCAACATTCTGTCTTGTATCTTACTTTTTTATTATGTTTTCATCTAAAGCTTGTACAAAAAATTAGAAAAAGGAATTGTGAAACAAAATTAATTGTTTCAGTAAGAAGATTCAGTTTATACTAGGAAA
>JAUWEG010000165.1 GCA_030608385.1 Candidatus Heimdallarchaeota archaeon | reverse complement strand
AGCCTCAATGGAACGACCACGGATTAACCTTTTCTCGATGGCTTTTCGATAAATATTTGCAGCGGTTTCGTTCACACTTCGTGGAATACCTAGTTGTGAAGATAAACGGTCTAACTCAGACATAGCATAAGCAAGATTTCTATCAATTGAACTATGAACTCTTGTTCTTATCTGCCATTTTCTAAGACGGTAAATCTGAGCTCTTCTCTTGGGTGAAAGCTTCTTACCGTAAACATCGCGATCTTCCCACCCAATTTGCGTCGATAGACCTTTATCATGGATTGTAATTGTGGTAGGTGATCCTACTCTACTGCGTTTAGATCGTTCTTCAGCAGTAAAGGCTCTCCATTCAGGACCGTCATCAATTAACTTTTCCTCGACAACTGTTCCACAATTTCTGCAAATATGCTCTCCTCTAGTCTCATCCAGAATAACATCTATACTACCGCATTCAGGGCATTCCATGTCTTCTTCTTCGTCTCGTTGTGATGATTTATCCTGTTTTTTACTCATTCTTGTATCAACCTACAATGAATTGTCTGTTATATTCTTAACGAAAAACTAAACAGAGCAGTAATCTTCTTACGCATTACAATGATTTTTTATACAACACTACTCACTTAATGCTAGCTGTTTGGTGTGAATCTCAGCACTATTTCATGTTTCAACCTCATAAAATAAGAGAGAACCCTACCAAATTTCCCGACACTTCTCTTTTTAAATCTTTCGCAGCTCTATGCTAAACTCCTACTCTTCGCTTCTCTCTTATAAATGTTTCGATGACCAAAGAAATACCTAATTGAAATTGTTTTTTTATTAGAGTGGCGTTTCAAGACCTCTTCTTGTAAATGGAAAAAAAGGACGCTTCCGAAAACTATTTAAGGTGAATTTGAAGATCAAAAATCCATCTCCTAAATTAATAATTCAAGCGGAAACATTAGAATTCTGCAGTTTTCCGCTTTTTTTCATCCTTTTTTTCCTTTTTATTGTGATAATAATACTCTCTATTAGTATACCAATAATCATCACACCCATTCCACTGAAAAACGATATGAAAATCTCATCCCTAGAGCTGCTAGAGTGATTCCAACTATTCCTGCTATTGTAAAAATAATTACAGATGATCTAATCATGAACAAGAGCTATTCGTTTAAGCACTGATAAACACTATCTACTTTCTTTCTTCTTTTCTGAATATTGATTTCCTTTTTTTCTGGTAGCTACTGGCATTGTTTCTGCTTTTTGCATAGATCCGTTTACCTATTATTGTATCAATTTCTCTTTCTAGTTTTCGATTTATTTCTATTTTCTTTACAATTTTCCAGTCCTTGTATATGTTGATATTGTCTGATTTTATCATTTTTCTCCAAGATACTGAGTACTTTGAACACTTTTATTATCTAACATTTAATAAAATGTAGTTTTTACTTTACAAATGTGTAGTTCTTCTAGATTTTTCTTTAACTTCTAAAAGTTATCATCATTAAACTATGTTAAAATTGTTTCACCTGCGAAATCATTTTTCTTCTTTGTTGTCTTCTTCAAGTGATTTTATTTTTCTTTCTCTTTCTCCAGTAACTAAAGGTGTTATTCCTTTCTTAATATTGTAATCATATACGCTTTCTTCTTTGATATCTTCTCTCTGATATATTGACTTTCTTTCTCTCTCATAGATTTCATACAATGAAGCTTCTTTTTCTCCTTTCTCCTCTCTTCGATCAAAGTCTTTGTAGATGTACAGTGCAAATAAATTCCCCTTTAAGTTGACATATTTCATATCATAATATTTGCTAAATTCACTTATCCAGTCAAAGACCTCCATGGGAATTTCGTTTAATTCTTCAAGATACAGGAAAATAGGTTTTGGATATGTTATCCTCGTTGGTATTATGATATTCGCTTCAACTTCCCATTCCTTCACATAGTTCTCAAGAACGCCCTTAATTCTGTTCAGCTTTGCTTGTTGAACATAACTCTCTAAGGTCGTTAACATTTCTTCCATATTGTTGTTATTGTTTTCAGTCATTTTTCACACCCCAAGTGAAAGGTAACTTTTCCCCAGCATATCTTCAAAATATACTTCACAATTACACAAATATTAACGTTTGCTAAAGAAAATGTTCTAGACAGAAAAACTGCTGAATTCTTATAAGAAAAATCCTTAGAGTTGAAAATTGCATTTTCTATTGTTTCACAAGTTGTAAATGAGTCTAGATGAGTTTGAATATGAAAATAAGATAATATTTAGCGATATAAGTTTAAATACTTCCGAAAGATAACTGTAATTTGAAGCTTTTGGGTGGAAAATATGAAAAATAAAATGCAGAAGGCACTAAGTAATAGTTTTTCTTTAGTTATTATTCTCTTTTTAGTAAATTTTAACTCATCGATAGTTTACATTCAATCACATAATGACAATCATAACTATTCTTTAAACCTGAATCTAGATACATTTGAGCTAGAAAAAGTATCAGACTTTCATGATGGACAAGCAATTGAGGTTGTGGTTGTAGGTTCTATTGCTTACTTAACTTATTCATATGGTGGTCTATTGATACTGAATATTTCTGATTTAAATCACATCGAGAAACTAGGTGAATTTGATGATGGAGGTAGGTCTGACGGAGTTTTTGTTCGAGATAATTATGCTTATGTAGCTGATTATTCCGGTGGTTTTGAAATTATAGATGTTTCTAATCCATCTAATCCTGTTAAATTATCTCAATTTTTCGATGGAGGTTTTGCAAGACACATCTACATTGAAGGAGATTATGCATATGTTGCTGATGGAAGTGATGGTTTTGAAATAGTAAACGTCTCTGATCCTCTGAATCCATACAAAGTTGGCTATTGTCTGGACTCAGTTGGTGGCGTTGAAGATATTTTTATAAAAGAAGATTTTGCATATGTTGCTGGTGGAAGTAATGGTTTAGTAATCATTGACATCTCAAATAAAACCAACCCTACTCAAATATCGCAGTTTGATGATGGTGGAACAACTTATGATATATTTGTCGAGAATGATTATGCGTATGTTTGTGATGCTGCTGAAGGATTAGAAATAATAGATATATCTAATAAAACAGACCCCCAGAAGGTAGGACAATTTAACAAAACAATAACCAATTCACCAAGGGATATTCATGTTGAAAATGGAATTGCTTATCTTGGTTTTACTCATGATTTGAAAATACTTAATGTTTCTAATCCTAGTACTCCAGAGGAGATTGGATCTTATACATTGGCAGGAAATGGTTTTGTTTCAGGAGTATTTTACATAAATAACCATGTTTATTTGACTGACCCTGTCGAAGGTTTGAAGTGTATAAATGTTACAGATAAAACAGATCCTTTCAAAGAGGGTTCTTTTAATTACGACACAAGCGAAGTTTATGATCTTCATGTAGTAGGAAATTATGCCTATATTGCCACTCAATCTAAAGGAATGAAAATTTTAGATATTTCCGATAAGTCATCTCCTATTAATATTTCTCAATACAATCCTGGATCATCAGCAAATGATGTTTTTGTGAGTGGGAATATTGCCTATGTTGATTTTGGAGAAATTCAGATAGTTAATGTTTCTGATCCATTAGTTCCAGTGCAAATAGGGGTTTACAATGAGAATCCTAATGATATTTTCGTATTAGCAAATTACATCTATGCTACTTTTGGTAGTGGAGGATTACACATTATTGATGTAACAGATCCTGCAAATCCCACTAAAATTGGAAATTATACTGATGGAGACAACGCTCAATGTGTTTTTGCAGATGGAAACTATGCATATGTTGGGTATGGTAGTAGTCAAGGATTTAAGATTATAGATATCTCAAATCCGAGTCTCCCTTATTTTGTTGGCGAGTACGGAGGAGGACCTCCACTTTATAAATCAATAAATGATGTTCAAGTTGTTGGTTCTATTGCTTATCTAGCAGTCAACGCGTATGGTTTTGAAATTGTAAATATTACGGATCCCTCAAACCCTCAATTCATTTCGAGAGAAACGCCCGATAAAGGTGTTTTTGTTGAAGGATCATTCGCATATCTTCTAACGCATAGTTATGGTTTTAAAATGTGCGATATTTCTGATCCTTTAAATCCCATGATTGTAGGTGAATTCGATGACGGTGGATCTGGCTGGGGTGAAATTTTCTATGACAATAACTATGTATATGTAGCGAATGTCAATGATGGTTTTGAAATAATATCAGTTAAACTAGATTCAACAGGTCCTACAATTTCTAATGTCAAACATAATCCTGTATCACCAACTAGTGAAGACTCTATTAATGTGAGTGCAAGTGTAATTGATTCTTCTGGGGTTGTATCTGCTCATATTATTTTCAAAAACAGTACTGGTATATGGAACTATCATAACATGACTTTTTTGGAGAACTCTACTTATTTCTATAACCTAGGAACCTTTCCAGCTGGAGAACTGATTGATTACTATATTGGTGCAATAGATGATTCATCAAATCATAACTATGCTTTTAATGATAATGAAGGCAATTATTATTCTTTTAGTATTCAAGCTGTTATACCTGAAATAGGAAGGATTAATCTGTTAATTGTATTGACAACTCTCATTATTACAATCTCTGGAGTTTTTTTCAAGAGAAAAAGAAAATTAGATAAATAATTTTTCTTTTTTTTCTCTTTTTTGACACAAAGTTAAAATTAAATAACAAAATTAGTATTCTTGCTAAAATACCTTTGTAGGTAATATCATGAAAATAGAAGAATACGATGTTGTTGTAGTTGGAGCTGGTTTAAGTGGATTGCGAGCAGCTCTAGAGCTTTCCAAACATTGGAAAGTTGCAGTTGTCAGTAAAGTCCATCCAATTAGGAGTCATTCTGGAGCTGCACAAGGAGGTATTAATGCCGCTTTGGGAAATACTGAAGCTGGGCAGGATGATTCTCCCGAAAAACATGCATATGATACAGTTTACGGTTCAGATTACCTAGCTGACCAAGATGCAGTTTTACTAATGTGCGAAGAAGCACCCAAAATTGTAGTTGAATTTGAGAGTATGGGAGCACCATTTTCTAGGTTAGATTCAGGGCTTATTGCACAAAGACCTTTTGGAGGAGCTGGTTTTCCAAGAACGTGTTATGCTGCAGATAGAACAGGTCATGTTCTACTTCACACCCTCTACGAACAATGTATTCATAAGAATGTGCAATTCTTTGATGAGTTTTTC
>JAUWEG010000191.1 GCA_030608385.1 Candidatus Heimdallarchaeota archaeon | reverse complement strand
GAAGAAGAGTCAAAACAAGCTTGTGATAATGGAGAGAGAAATTTCTGGTACAATAAGGAGATTAAGGAAGGAAATTATTGGGATGACCTAGAGGAGCTTGTATATAGAATAGATGGATCTGCAAATTCAATTGATCTGTATCCATTAAATAGTCCTATAAGAAAAATAACAATACCTTTTCTTCTGATAGTAAACTGTCTGATTGTTCTTAGTATAGTAGTTATAAGGAAAAAGAGTAAGTTTAGTTAAACTCAAGTTTAAAGGGATTTTTCGGGTAATGCACAATTGTGGCAGCTAAAAAAAGATTCTCCGCGTTTAAATATCCTTTAGCAAATTAACAGTTAAAAAATAACATATATTTATTAACTTGAATAAGCTAGCATCTTATTGCACTTATATTTCAATCGAGGTAATAAATATGTTAAACTCAGATATCAGGCAGAAATCGATGTCCCCTGTCCTTATTGTAAATGGAATTCTATTAGCTGCAGCTGGAGGAATCACTCTACATCTAGCTATAATTATTACAACTCTATCTGGTTACATGAGTTATGGTGAGGCATTAACAGGAACAATCAGTCTTTACGTTGGTATTGCTTCTTTAATTGTACCTATTGCTATAATTGGAAGTCTTTACACAAAAAATAAAAAAACAACTACCACAGCAATCGTTTTACTGCTCATTTTTATTGGAGTTGATCTATTTGTAAATCTCACCCCCAGTATAGCCTATTGGGGAGGTGGTTGGGGCGGATTAGCAGTCCTTGTTATTTATGGTATATTTAGAGGAATAACATTTCAAACAGCAAATAAAGGGTTAAAAGTACCAGCAAGAGGATATGGAAATGGCTTTCTGACTCTTTATGGTTGGTCTTATCTGGTAACGTTTGTTATATCATTTGTTTTAACTTTGATAGCAGTGAGTTCTTGGAATCCGGCTTTATTGCTAGCTGCTTACTATACTCTATTAGCTCAGATATACATAGATGGAATAAGTCTTGGAGCTGTAGGATTGAAATTCTTGGTAGATGCAGCTAATAAATCTGAGATAAGAAGGAAAATAATTCCAGTCGGGGCTGGAGTACAGGCAAGTATAGAGGAAGTAGGTGAGGGAAGATATCAACCAATAAGAACAGAAGAAATAGCAACAAAAATAGAAACAACAGAATCAGGTGTGAGACACTGTACTTATTGTGGAGCTAAGATTTTCGATGTAGGGAAATTCTGTGAAAATTGCGGGCAATCACTAACTTAATTTCTCTTTTTTTATTTTCATATTTTAAATTTAGAATTTTTATTAATACAAAAGTCTGAAAACATTTAAATAATTCAAATTAAACAATGTTTGATAAAATGATAGAATTAGAAGACAAATTAAAAGTGAAGAAATACCTTTTAGCTGCTGGAATTTGTTTCATATTATATCCATTAATGGAAATAGGATATGCTTTTTCTGTACATTATCTTTGGAAAACAAATCTCTATTTGGTTACACACATTCCTACAAAACTTTGCTATATTATTGGGGTTGTTTTTACTCTACTTGTAGTCATAAAGCTAGGAAAAAGCAAGAACAAGAACTCAGAATTACTCTTATATGCGAAAATTCTTCTTTCAATCTTGATAGCTTTCTTTACTTTGCTATTTATTATTTTGACTCCATTAGGCTTACATCAGGATAACTACTTTCTATTTCTTGCCCCAAATCCAGTAGGAGGATTCGTTCATTTCATGTATCCAACTGGAGTTGAAACATTCTTTCCCCTAATCTTTATAGAAGGTTTAGCATTCACTATGATTTACCATATAACAAATAGAATTGAAGTAAAAAAGAGTAACAGAATCATAGCTTTTCAAGGGTGGAACAAACCAATATTCTTCTCAATATTTGTGATTATTTCAAATGCTATTCCTTTGAAAGTGGATTTAGGAGCTGCAAGGAATATTACTCATTTTATCCTAAATATAATATTTATAGTATTTAGCACGTTAATACCTATACTGTTAGGAATATTGATGATAATAAGAAGCAAGAAAATAAATTCAAGATTATCCTCACAAATTTGAATTCTCTTAATTTAAATAACAAGTATAATCATTTTTTTTAAAAATTGTTTAAATGTTGTATTTATAGTGTTTAGTCTATCAGTTAGAGCATACAGAATTACACACATAATATCTGATTCGTGTGGAATATTGAGTATTCAATGGAGTATAATCCTAAGAAGAGAAAACTTAATTCTTTTATAGTAATTTGGACTGAAATCTAGCTTTGTAATGTCGGTTTGCTCCTTCAAATATCTACGTAATTTGACACTGTCTCCATGTAATAGTTGAATATTTAAAGTAATTAAATTGAATAGGTGGACAAAGATTCCTAGTGTATGCCAAATTAAAAGAATAAATACACTAAATAAGAAAAGTAGATTCTCACCTATCCTGAAAGAACCTCTCCTTTTAACTGATTGAGATGCAATCTTAATGGAACCTTTAGGACTTCTGGGTTCACTAATAGCATTGATAAATGCAGCTAAGATAAAAACTGTAGCTACAACAAAGTAAAATTCAAGGACAAAACCTAAAATGGATTCAGAAGAAGGATATTTTCGTTCTTCAAACCGCTCTAAATCAGTTTTGAGGATTTGTTTCGATCTTATTAGTATGGGTGCCAAAAGCAAACCAAATATGAACGAAATTGTTACAGTTAAAATGATTTCATCAGGAATAGAGTGTTCTTCATCTAGTTTCATAGCTATAGGAAAAATAGCAATAAAACCACAATTTAACAAAGCAAGAAATGAAACTAGAATATTTTTTTGAGCACATTTGATTCTGATCATACGCATAGCAACAAAAGTAGCTTCAGAACTACTCAACATACTTGCTTGATATTCTTGAAGTTGTCTCTCTTTCTTGATTTTCTGAATATCATCCTTAATTCTCTTCTTCTCCTTTTTAAGAAATTTATTGTTATCTTTTCTTGATCTAATATTCTCTTGGGTCATCTTTAACCTAAGTATAATTTTTTCTCTAAAGATGAAGAAAAGAACAACGGCTGCAATAAAGAGTAAGCCACCCAAACTTGACAAAGTAATTATCAAGATAGAATCTATTCCAAGTTCAAGATTCTTGTTTAATGGATAATTGTCTATACTATTAGAACCTCCAGCTATAGCATAAGGTTTACGCATAGAATTCTCAGACCAAAAGTTACCCTCCCCATCAAGATCCCAATTATTTAGATTTCCTGAATCATAAGCTTGAGGGCTTCTACCATTATCAATAAACGAATTGTGATGAAGAGTGTTCAAATTAGAACCCGTGCTTATGTAAACACCGTAATCACCATTTGAAAAGATCGAGTTGTGGTGAATAGAATTGCTATAAGAACTATCAGATAAGTAAATACCATAATCAGCATTTGAACTGATTTCATTATAACTTATCCTACAAATATCAGAAGATTCAATGAATAAACCATGCTGATTTCCAAAACAGTCATTCTCACTAACAACTACTGAAACAGACGAAGCAACTTTGATACCTACGACATTATTATTACAGGAATTACCTCTGATTTCTGCAGTTCCTTGCTGGACATTTCTGATTTCGATTCCGACAACAGAAGAATTAACGATGCAGTTTTTTATTATAAAAGGTCGAGTAGTATTTGCAATAAATATTCCATATGGACTAGAAGCTGTAATATGAAAATTTTCAATTATATATGGAAATGTGGAGGTTCCAAGACCAGGGAGAAGATAAAGAGCAAAATCAGCATCACTGGTAATTGTAACAGGATAGGTTTTAATCACTTGAGCATTACAAAAGTTCAAAGAAGAATCAGGTATATTAACAAAGTGGAAGAATAGAAACAAATTAAGTGACAAAAATATCCATAATAAAAGCAACCCTTTCCTTCTCATAAAGAAGAGGAAAAGAGGAAAAATATTTAAACTTTTGGAGGGAATTGTAAGGCAGAACTTAAGACCTAAACAAAATTTCCTCGAGTTTATAAATCAATTTGCAAATTAAC
>JAUWEG010000212.1 GCA_030608385.1 Candidatus Heimdallarchaeota archaeon | reverse complement strand
AAAAGCTATTGGAGGAATAAGAGCCACTCATACTAATCCTTCAAAAATCCTCTTATGTCAAGATTCAATAAATATCCTCTCTAATTGGGAAGACAAATACGGTCATGATATAGAATGGTTCCAAGGTGGTTATACATTTGTTGCATACAATGAAGCTCATGAACAACTCATGAAAGAAAATTTGGTTATCCAGAAAGAATCGGGACTTAACATTAATTGGGTAGACAGAGAGAAAATCATTGATTTAGTGCCAGGAATCAGCAAAGAGGGATTACTTGGAGGAACTTATTCTCCTGAAGATGGTAACTCTTCTCCACTAAAAACTCTTTATGCTATTCAAAAACAATCTCTTACTACTGGAGCTGAATATTTCTTCAAGGAATCTGTGACAAATGTTGTACTTAACAAAGGGAGTGTTAAGAAAGTTATTACAAATAAGAGTGAGTATGAAGCAGATTTTGTAATTAATGCAGCTGGAGCTTCAGCTAAACAAATAGGTGAAATGGTTGGACTAAATTTACCAATTTTTCCAGACTCACATGAATCTGGTATCAGTGAACCTGTTCAGAAATTTATTGACCCTTTAGTTGTAGATTTAAGACCTGGCGAAGGAACCAAAAACTTCTATTTCTACCAAAATATGGAAGGTAAGTTTATTTTGTGCCTCACACCAGAACCAATTATACCCGGAATAAACGAAAATGAAACCTCAGTCTTTCTACCACAAGTAGCACAAAGACTTATAGGTCTTATACCTAGAACAAAACACTTGAAAATGAGAAGAACTTGGAGAGGGCTTTATCCAATGACACCTGATGGGTCTCCAATAGTAGGTAAAGTAGCTGATCTTGAAGGATATATGAATGCAGTAGGGATGTGTGGTCAAGGATTTATGCTAGGTCCAGGTTTAGGAGAATTGCTTGCAAGGACGGTGATGGAAAAGACTTCTCCATCAGATGAAAGAGTTCTAGAGGAACTTTCTTTAGAGAGAGATTTTGGGAAAATTGAAAAACTAAAGTAACTTCCTTGTAACTCAAATGTGGGTTGCAAGAACGAATAGTTTTATAATCGAAAAATCGCATTTTATGATTAGTTCAATACCGTCATTTAGTTGTTGTCTATGAAACCAGAATACGAAATCCAACGTCTTATTCGATGTAATGAATCTGACATTACATGTACAGGTGGGGTGGTTTTCATAGGTGATGGTCATACCGGAAAAACTCACGCTGCATTGAATTTGTCCAGTTTTAGGCAGGGAGGTTTTGTGGATGCGCAATGTCGAACAATTTCTAAATCGATTAATTTAGAGTTTGAATACTTCATAGCTCATTCGAATATTGAAAAATTTAGGGTTACCATAAGTTCTCAACTTTTTATTATGCCTGGACAAAAAGGAAAAGCTGAAGAAGGAACAGGGTTAGCTTTCGAAGATGCTTTAGACCTATATTTTGATATTAGGTCAATAAATGAGGTTATCGTGTTAGTTCTAACTTATAATCTCAACAGCATAACTACTTTCCAAAATCTTGAATACTGGTTAAATAGAGCAATTGAACAAGAACTAATAAAAGAGTATACAAATATTATTTTATTAGGGACACATCTAGATCAAGAAAATACAATAATTGTTAAAGATGAAGAAATAGAAGCAGGTCGAAAATTCATCTCAAACCATGTTGAAGAAAGAATCGGGATTAAAATTGATCTAGATAGAATCATTACAACTAAAATATCAAATATGACACAAGAAGGAATTCCAGAATTCCAAGAAGAAATAACAGATTGCTTCTTTAGATCCTTTGATATTGAACAGATAATAAATGAAAACTTAGGTTTAGAAACTCATAGTTTGGAAAATAGAAGCAAAATAGAAAATGAATAGAGGTAGTAGAAATGAAAAGAAAAGAATCATCTTTAATGTCAATCTTGCTAATTATATTATGTTTAAATTCAATAATTTATTATGAAATCCAGGATGCAGACCTAAGTAATAATAACCCAGTTGATGAGCTATTTCCACAAGTTAATCCAAATATTGATGATGATTCTTATCAGATAGATGATTCATTTTTAATAAAAAAAGACCTGATTCCAGGAAATTTCCAAACATTTGCATTCTTTAGTGGAGGAGGAACAGAAGCGGGAAACGATCTGATTGATGAACCTGAATATCCAAATGAAGCTGACAATAACGATACAGCTTATTATCCTAATGTTATAGAATGGGTTACTTATAATGAAATTAAAGATGGGGGGCACATACCAAAAGAACTCTATTGGAGATCATTAAGTACTGATCCAATTACCTGGCCAAGCTCCGCAGGTGAATGGCATCACCTAAGGGAGAGAAATTTTCCTTCTGAGCCTTCAAAAATGTTCAGTCCAGTCTTTACTGAAGATTGGGAAATTAGCGGAAGAGTGTATTATCTAACTTATATCAGAACAAATGATGGGGCATATTTCTCGGAATACATTACAATAACAATGAAATTTAGTGTGCATTTGTTTAATCCTGCAGATAACACTTCCGTTGAATTGACTTCTACTACTACTCCAATATCTGTTAATACGACTCTAACACAGAGAACATTTTCTTCTGAAATAACAGGAACCTATACAATCCCTGCTGGATATAGGTTGAAATATGACATAGAATATATGTACGATACAATTCCCTCTAGTTTTTCATTATTAATGTATACCGGTTATCCAGCTGGTGGACTCTCTGGTTCTTTTACTTGGACCATAACAGATCCTACTTATGGAAATACCTACACTTTGAACAATAATCAAAGAATGACGGCAGTTCAGCTATATATGCGTTCGAAAGAATTTCCTGAAATT
>JAUWEG010000044.1 GCA_030608385.1 Candidatus Heimdallarchaeota archaeon | reverse complement strand
TTAAGTCCCATTCAACAAGCGTTGGTAGATGAGGGGGCAAGTCAGTGTGGCTTCTGTACCCCCGGATTCGTTGTTAGTTTGACTGGATTTTTCCTAAATGAAAAGTTTGAGAAAAAAGATATTCTAACATCTATTGAAGGGAATTTATGCCGATGTGGAGCATATGCTGCAATTATAAGATCAGCAGAGAAGTTAGCAAAGGAAATCTCTGTTGAGGACAAAAAATCACAAGAAAGGATCCTAAAGCTTATTGAAGTCGGTATTCTACCTGCTTATTTTTCAGATATACCAAATCAGCTTGATAAACTAAAAGAATCGAGTAAAACAAAACTGCTAAAAGAAGGGACTTTTGTTGCTGGAGCAACAGATTTGCTAGTTCAAAAGGAAAGTTTATCTGATCCAATCTTTTTATCAGAAAAAGAGCTCTCTGGAATACACTTAGATGATGATTACATCTATATTGGTGCAACGACATCTATGGAAGATATACGCATTTCAGAAGAGCTAAATGCTCTTTTCGATACGAAACAAGATATATCTCTAGTTTCCTCATTTCCTATTAGATTACAAGCTACTTTAGGAGGAAATCTGGTTAATGCTTCTCCTATTGGAGATCTTATTATCTATTTCCTTGCTCTAGATGCAGAGATAAGTCTCAAAAATGAAAAAGCTAGTAGAATTATCAAACTTAGAGATTTCTATAAAGATTATAAAATAATGGATATTGAGAAGGGGGAGATAATTGAGTGGCTTAGAATCAACAATAAAGAGAGGTTGTTTAACTTTGAAAAAGTAGCGCGAAGGAAATATATGGACATAGCTAGTGTCAACAGTGCTATTTCATTTGATTTAAACAGTGATAAAATACAAAATGCTCATCTATCTGCTGGCGGAGTAGCCCCTGTTCCTAAGTATTTGGAAAAAACTTCTAATTATCTTGAGAACAAGAAAATCTCTGAAGATATTATAAAAGAAGCTGTAAAAATTGCTGATTCTGAGGTTAGTCCAATAGATGATGTTAGAGGATCAGCTCGTTACAAAAGATTACTCCTTAGACAGTTAATTTATGCTCACTTCTTAACACTATTTCCTGATTTGGAGGTATCACTATGAAGGATCTAATTTCTCCTCACACTCGTGGTGAATCGATTTATATTGATGATATTCCTGAACCAGTTAATCTACTATATGCTGTTGTCTTTACATCAAATATACCACACGGAAAAATCATCTCTCTTGATATAGCAAAAGCGGAGAACAGTGAAGGTGTATGTAAAGTACTTATCGCTAAAGATATTCCAGGAGACAATCAAATAGGACGTCTTATTCAGGATGAAGAACTCCTTGCAGAGAAAGAAGTTCTATTTATTGGGCAACCCATTGCAGTAGTTTTAGCTGAAACTAAAGAGCAAGCTAAACAAGCAATTAAGTTAATTAATATTGAATATGAACAGCTTCCTGCTGTATTCGACTCTCGTGAAGCAGCAAGAAAAGGATTACTAATTTCTTCTTCACGCACCTTAACCATTGGAGATATTGAATCAACCTGGGGAAAATGTGCAACTGTAATCGAGGGAATAGCTGAGTCTGGGGGTCAAGAACATGTATATCTTGAAACTCAAGCTTCACTTGCTATACCAGATGAAAATAGCAGAATAATCATTTATTCTAGTACTCAAGCACCTACAACAGTTCAAAGTACAACCTCAAAAATTCTAGGATGTGAGATGAACTTAATTGAGGTTGATGTGAAACGACTTGGTGGAGCTTTTGGTGGAAAAGAAGATCAGGCTACACCATGGGCAGCTATCTGTGCACTCGGAGTTTATCATACAGACCGACCAGTAAAGATAGTTCTTACAAGACGTGAAGATATTCAAATGACAGGTAAACGTCATCCTTATTCAACTGATTATAAGATAGGTCTAGATGAAGAAGGCAAAATACTTGCTTTTTCTGCTGAATTTTATCAAAATTCAGGTGCAGCAGCTGACCTTTCGACAGCTGTTCTTGGACGAACGTTATTTCATGCAACTAATGCTTACTATATCCCTAATGTCCGTGTAACAGGTTATCCGTGTAAAACTAATATCGTTCCTTTTACAGCTTTCAGAGGCTTTGGTGGTCCTCAAGGAATGTTTGTTATAGAGTGTGCTATTGCACATGCTGCTGAAGTAACAGGTATTCCAGTTTCTGTTTTACAAGAGAAAAACTTGCTCCAAGAAGGAGATCAATTTCATTATGGTCAGCAAGTTGAGAATTGTAACGCAAAACGAAGTTTTTCTCAAGTTGTTAAAGATGCTAATTTTGACAAAAGAAAAAAGGAGATAGAAGATTTTAATGCAAATAATCGATTTACAAGAAAAGGCATCTCTATAATGCCCATTTGTTTTGGCATTTCATTCACTTCTTCTTTTCTTAATCAAGCTGGAGCGCTTGTTAATGTTTACAAGGATGGGAGTGTAAGTATTAGCACAGGCGCAATTGAAATGGGTCAAGGGGTTAACATTAAACTCAGACAAATCGCAGCAAAAACCCTCTCAATTAAACCTGAAAGAATTAGGATAGAAAGTACAAGTACTAGCAGAGTTATTAATACTTCACCAACTGCTGCAAGCACTGGGACTGACCTCAATGGAAAAGCAGTAGAGATAGCATGCTACAAAATAATTGATCGATTGAAAAATGCTGCTGCAGAAAAATTAGGATCAGATGCTATTTCAATTGAAGATGAGTATGTTTATCAAGACGGAAAAAGAACTGAGATCTCTTGGAAAAAACTTGTCAATTTGGCTTATTTGCAAAGAGTCAATCTTTCTGCTCAAGCATTTTATGCGACACCTAGACTTCATTTTGATTATGGAAAAGAGAAAGGAAGACCTTTTGCTTACCATGCTTATGGAACGGCAGTTACAGAAGTAACAGTTGATTGCTTAAGAGGAACATATACAATTGATAAAGTTCAAATGGTTCACGATGCAGGAAAAAGTCTAAACTACCTTGTAGATTTAGGACAAGCTGAAGGAGGATTAATTCAAGGAATCGGCTGGATGACTGTAGAAGAATTAGTCTTTGAAAAAGGAAGAAACTTCACAGATTCCTTATCAACATATAAAATTCCTAACCTTTACTTCACTCCTAAGATTGAAGTTACTTTTCTAGAAGATGCTGAAAATCCAGAAGCTGTTTTGAAATCAAAAGCGATAGGAGAGCCACCCTTCATGTATGGAATAGGTACTTACTTAGCTTTAAAAAGCGCAGCTCAAGCTTTCAGAAAAGATAAAGAATGGGAATATTCAGCACCTCTTACACCTGAGAAGTTGCTTTTATTTTTACATGATTTGGATTGAAAGGAAATAAAATCAAGTGAGATGCTAATATGAATGAAGAACAATTCTGGAAAAAAATTCTATTAGAGATTGAAGCAGATAATGCTGTAGTATTAACTATTATAATCCGTCGAGTAGGATCTGCTCCAAATGTACCAGGAGCAAAAATGTTTGTTACTCTTGATAACTTACATGGGACTATAGGCGGTGGAATCTCTGAAAACAAACTAGTAGAAGATGCAAGAGATTTGATTGAGAAAAAGAAAATTACCTCTGAAACAATTCATTTGGAACACAATGAAAAAGCTTCAGAAAATAGGTCTGGCATGATTTGTTCGGGTTCACAGACATTCGCATTAATTCCTCTTACTGTAAAGGATAAGAATGTAATTGAGCAAATAGTTGAAGCTTATTCAAAAGCAAAACCTGGTAATCTAACATTGAATGAAGATGGAATCAGTGTTGATTTTGACAGAATATTAACAAAAGATAAAATCTATATCGAAGAAAATGGTAAATGGATTTATCAAGAAAATGTTGGAATGCAGAACAGACTTTTTGTGATCGGTGGAGGACATGTTTCTCTTGCTTTATCTAGGATAATGGAAACACTAGATTTTCATATTACTGTTTTTGATGATAGAGATAACCTACCTACGATGATCTCTAATTCTTATGCGAATGAAAAACGAATTATCTCATATGAAAACATTGAGGAGTATATTCCTGAAGACGATAATATTTATGTTACAATAATGACTTTTGCTCATAAATCAGATGAACTTGTACTAGAAAAAATGCTGAGTAAGAAACATGCTTACTTGGGAATGATGGCTAGTACAGCAAAGAAGAAACAAATTTTTTCAAATCTTGAAGAAAAAGGAATTTCAAAAGATCTTCTCAATAATATTTACTCCCCAATTGGAATAGGTATCAATAGTAACACTCCAGAAGAGATAGCCATCAGCATAGCTGCTGAATTAATTAAAGTTAAGAATTCAAATACGTTTAGCTAATTGAAGAATTGCTCGAATTCAGTTTAATTTTTTTCTTAATTGTATGTTTTCGCACTCAATTCTAGTCTCTACTTATAATTCAACTTTTTTTTCTCTTTTTTTTTCTCTTTTTAAACTTTTCGTAGCAACTAAAGATTTTTGTCGGGAAAACCTTAAGAATTACTAATTTAATTTACATGTAATTATAGTAGGTGTAAGAAATGGCAACTCTCACATTACCTTTTGTGACCCTCATTGTAACTGCTCTAGTTGTTGCTGTAGCTTTAGCTATTTTAGTTGTATTTACTAAAACTTTACGAGATACTAAATCCAGTGTCGACTCTTCATATGAAACATCAAAATAGAGTGCAAACGTGATCGGCATTATGTCTTCCGTCTCAGTTATAGTAGTAAAATAGCTGAAGAAAATAGTTTCTTTTTTTCTTAGAATTAGTTTTTCTAAAGTTACAGTCCCATCTGGAAGTATATTCTGTCAATCAACCTTTCAAATGCTGAACTAACATTTTGTCCTGACTTAGCTGATGTTTCCACATATTCTACTTTTATTCCTCCCCATTCTGAGAGTATTTGTGCATAGGTCAATGCAGAGGTTTTATTTACTTGTACTTCTTCTGGAAGCTCTCCTCGAAGATCAGTTTTGTTTCCTATAATCACTAATGGTATAAGCTTATTATCATTGTACTTGATCATCTCATTAATCCAAAAATCGATGTTTGTAAAAGTATTTGGTCGGGTTACGTCAAAAACCACCATAGCTCCGTAAGTGTTTGCATAATAAGCTCCTCTTACTTCAGAAAACCTAGGTTGTCCTGCTAAATCCCAAATTTGCAGACTGACAATATAATCTTCGTATGGAACCTGCTTCACGCTGAAGTCTGCACCAATTGTCATTAGATAGTTTTCTCGAAAACTTTTTCCTAGATAATTTCTCCTTAAGCTTGTCTTACCTACGGCTCCATCACCGATTAGTACCACTTTGAAAATTCTTCCTAGGTCTCCCGACATTTGAGATTCTACCTCATTATATTTTGAACTAATTTAAACCTTCTTATGTTTCAATTTTGCATAGTTGTAGTAGAGTAATGTCTATACACTATCATATGTTCTTTTACTATTTATTTTTTCTGTATATATTTTTTTATTTTTGCTACAAACCACCCTTTAAAAGTTTTCTAGATTATCTTCTCTTGTGATTATTATGCAATTAGGTGATATTATTCCTGATTTTACTCTAAAAGATCAAAATAATGAAGATTTCAATCTTTATGATATTAAAGATAAGCTTGTTTTACTCTCTTTCCATCCTCTTGCTTGGACAGGCGTTTGTGCTAAACAAATGCAGTCACTTGAATCTTCAAAATCTGAATTTGATGAATTAGGTGTTACAGCTGTTGGAGTTAGTGTTGATTCTATTCCTTCTAAGAAAGCTTGGGCTGAGAATCTTGGCATTAAAGAGACAAAGCTTCTTGCAGATTTTTGGTCTCATGGTGCTTTAGCTAAATCTTTAGGTTTATTTAATGAAGATAAAGGTATTTCAAAGCGGGCTAATGTTCTTGTTGGTAAAAATAAGGAAATAGTTTTTATGAAGATTTATGAAATGTCTATAGTTCCTAATTTAGATGAGATTAATGAGTTCATCAAAAAAGAACGTAAAAAGGGAAGAGAATTATAATAAAGGTGAATTAAATGTTAAATGAAGGTGAAAACGCACCCCTATTTTGTTTACCAAACGATAAGAATGAGAATGTTTGTTTGGACCAATTCAAAGATAAGTGGGTAGTTATCTATTTTTATCCTAGAGATAATACTCCAGGATGTACAACTGAAGCTTGCGATTTTAGTGCTAATATCACTGATTTTGTTGATATTGATGCTGTTGTGATTGGAATCAGTCCTGATTCTCCAGAAAGGCATGCAAAATTTATAGCTAAACATGACTTGAAACACATTTTGTTAAGCGATGAAGATCATAAGGTTCTAGAGCTTTACGATGCATGGAGAAAGAAACTATTGTATGGAAAAGAACTCTTTGGAGTTATTCGAAGTACTTATCTCATTAATCCTCAAGGAATTATTGCTAAAGTTTGGCCTAAAGTTAAAGTTAAAGGTCATGTTAATGAGGTCAGAGATGTTCTCAAATCTTTAAAATAGGTATGTGAAAATTATGGAATTGAAACAAGTTATTGAAGAGAGACGAGCTTATAGAGCTTTTGAACCAGTTGAAATAACAGATGATTTTGTTAAGGATATAGCATATCAGGCGTCTAGAGCACCATCTTGTGGCAACAAGCAGCCTTGGAGATTTGTCTTTGTTAAAGATAAAACTGTTTTATCTGAACTACATGAGGCTCTTAGTGGAGGTAATTATTGGGCTAAGGAAGCTTCAATGATAATAGCTGTTCATTCTCATCCTGATATGGGGTGTTTAATCGGTCCTAGGGAATATTATCTCTTTGGGACAGGGATGGCTACCGCTCATTTAATGCTTTCAATTGTTGACAAAGGTCTAGTAGCTCATGCCATGGCTGGCTTTAAAGAAGGTTTAGCTAAAGAAATTCTTAAAATTCCCGAAGAGCACAGACTGATCGCATTAATTGCTGTTGGTAAAAGAAGTGACGATTTAAGTAAACTAGGTGAAAAACATCAAGAAGATGAAATAACCAGATCTTCAAGGAATCCTTTTGAAGAATTTGCTCATATTGATCGATATGAGTAATTACTTTCTTTTAACATGACTAGGATTAGCCATAATCTTTTAAGACGAAATACTTAGTTAATATTGACATTTATGGAACCTACCAGTAATAAAAAAACGCTAAATGATATTAAGCAAGTTATTTCCAAAATATCTAGGGATGGGTCATATTTTATTCTTATCCAGATAATTTTAGGTTTGATTCTAATGATTTTATTTGCATTGGCTTATTATTTGTTTTTTGCTGGTGATGTTTCTGCGATAGTTTCAAATTTCATAACTATTGATGTTTATTCATTTGTAGCAGGAATAGCTTTAATGTTCTTTAGTGCTAGTTTAGGTTTCAAAGTACTTGCATTTTTTATAATAATATTTTCACTGCTATACTTTGCAATAAATATTTTGTTGTTTTCTCTAATTTTCAGGATAAGTAGAAGCTTCAAACAACTTGAAGAAGAAGAAAAGACTTTGATACAAGCTTCAAAAATACAGAAATGGTTTGTCGTTTATGTTTCTCTTTCATCATTAGCATTCTTTCTCCCAAGTTTTGGTTGGATTGTAGCTATTATGATTGCAAATGCTGTGTTGAATGTTAGTTTCTACAACTTTAATGTTATCTTGAGCCGTTATGGTCTCAAACCAACTGCCCTTAAGAATTCAGCTTATCACATACTTGCTGGAAGTTTCATCACTATTGTTTTCTCATTATTACTTTTCATTGATATCTTCTATATTCCAGGAATCATAGTGGGATATATTTTCTATTATTTCGCGTTTAGCAACATGAAAAATCACATATTATTCATTGCACCAGTAATGAGAGACACTCCTCCTCCTCCCTCAATACCAGCACCTAGCGTCCCTCCTCCAAGACCAGTAATTGGTTCGAATGGGAAAATAGAAGTTGCCAAAATTCCTTCCCCACCCGCATCAGAATTCGATGAAAATAGTGAATAAGACATCTAGGTTACAAAGTTCATTTAGTTTTATTGTGACAGTTTTTTAAATGATTAAATTTTCTTTCTGAAATACTTCGCCCATGTGAAAAATGAAACACTGAGAACTGGTACTCCTATTCCTAAAGATAATCCAAGAATGAGTTCAATTTTTTGCCCAATTCTAAATTTGATAGAACCTATATTCTCATAAAACTCTGAATCAATTGACAGGTGACCTCCTTCATCAGCTACTACAATCGATATTTGATGCTGACCATCGGTTATTTCTCCTAGATAATATTTAACTTTAAGAGGTTCCCAATATTTAGGAAAAGTAATGTTCTTATTTTCTACTAGTTGATCATCTAAGTAGATGAAGTATTCTCCTGTGAAATTTGTTTTAGATCTGAAATTATACCACACATTCCACTCAAAATATCGATTGTCTTCTAAATCAACAAAAATAGGGGCTGATGTTATCGGTGAAAATCTGATCCTTTCCATTCTATAAAACTCATATAACTCGTCTTCTTCTATGGGCGAGAATAGTTTCCAAACTATTTCTCCTTCATTACTTACTTCAATTGCTTTTGATCCTTGACTCTCCCCTAGATAAGTTGTATGACCAAATACTCCTAATTTGTTATTATTGGGCATCAAGTCACAATCCCCCCAGATAATACTCCAATAATCTGTAGGTGCAGACCATTCCCACGTTACATTGGCTTGCATTTTATCCTCGTCGATTGTAATTTCAACCAATCTTGAATGTCGATTCATTGCATCAGTTTGGTTATGGAAATCATTATCGAAAAGTAGAAACCTATCATCACCAATTTTTTCTAGACTGTGGCTATGAAAGAAGAGATAATCTCTCTGGTTTCCATAAATATCATACATAGTGAAATTTCCATGCTCCCCCAATCCCCATATCAGGTCCCCAGTCTGATGATCTATTTTGTAAAAAGTATTTGTGCTTCTACAATTCAGATACATCATATCTTCATCTTCATCAAAAACAAGGGAGTTGGCATGAGTTATATCCAAAATTGCTAGCTCGTCTTCGAAAGGACATGTTTGCCATAATTCAACATAATTCCTTGTGTCTATAGATCGAATAAGATGTCCAGTGGAATTATATTCATTGATAAGATCAAAAAGATACGTTTTCTCATTAATGTCAACTTCATACGAATCTAAAGTAAAATATGTATCTCGAAGATGATCCATCTCTATCTCATGATGTCCTTCAAAATACAGATTCACAGTAACATTTGTTTCTATATTCCATAACTTGGCTCCTCCGTAGTCACCATAGATTAAAGTTGTAGAATTAATGAACTCAATAGGTTGGTCAGCTAATAAAGGCTCAGAACTAATCCCTCTTTCAATAATAATATTACCATCTAAATCAGTAATCACTATTTTACGGCTTAGAAATCCTCCTGTTGAAAAATTATTTTGTTCAAGTACTAACAGATTATATCCCTCAAATCGATTATACGAAGTTTCATCTTGAGAATTCTGAATTTGAAGAACAGTTGAACTTGAGATGTAAGCATTTGTTCCCATTATTTGTGTTTGCAAAAGAATAAGAATTACAAATACAGCCACTAATTTTGAATAATTAGACAAGTTTAATGATTTGTTGATTCTCATCCCAGCATCTGGTTATTTTAACTTAATTTATGTTTTTTGTAATAACTTCTTGAAAATCTGTTTCTTCTTCAAAAATTTAAACCAAACAAATATTCCACCAGACGCAAGAATAAAACCACTTATACCCAGCGATAATCCTAAGACTAAAGCTTTGGTATTGATATCTTTGAAAATCAAAGAACCTGTAGAACTAAATTTTTCCGATTCATTCGATAGATGTCCAGCTTCATCTGATACAATTAATGAGATGTTGTGAGTTCCAGCAGTGATTTCATCAACAGAGTACTGGATTTGCACTGATTGCCAAAAACGTGGAAGTATAATTTGACCTGTTTCTACGGTGACTTCATCAATATTTATGTAGTAAGTTCCTGTGAAATCAGTTTTTGATTTGAAATTATACCAAATATCCCATTCTAAATAAGTGGAATTTATAGTTTCAATAAATTGGGGGTCTGAAACAACAGGTGCAAATCGAACTCTCTCCATATTATAAACACCAAAAATATCGGTTCCAACTTTTGGAAAAGCAAACTCCCAAACAATTTCATGCTCGCGGTTAACCTCAACTAGCCTTGCTCCCAAATCTGTATTAATGTGATCAGTTGCTCCAAAAACACCTAGCATATTATTGTTGGGCAAAACATCACAATCACCCCACCAACCACTGAAATAATCCTGAGGTGATATCCACTCCCATGTAATATTTGCAGTCTTGGTTGTTTCGCTAATTGTTATTTCAATTAATCTAGAGTGGAAATTACTTGCATCAGTCTGATTATGATAATCATTATCAAAATAAGTAAACTTGTTATCACTAATTTTTTCCAAATCATGTCCGTGATAAAACATGATCTCTTGCTGAATGCCATTGATATCGTACATAGTGAAATTTCCGTATTCCCCTAATCCCCAGACTACTTCTCCTGTTTTATGGTCAATTTTATAGAACGTATTCAGATTTCTGGAATTAAGATAAACCGCATCTTCTTTTTCGTCATAGATTATTGAATTGGCGTGTGTAATATCTCTTATTCCTGACTCCATATCTTCAAAGGGACACCATTGTGATTCATTTACAAAATCGATAGTGTCCACTTCCCAAACGAGATTTCCCCCTGGAGTGTATTCCTGAATTTTATCATAAAGATATTCCTCTCCGCCGATTTTAATAACGTAACCTTTTAGAACAAAATAAGTATTATTTGCATAATTCCTTTCTATATCATGATGTCCTGAAAAATTAAGATGAGTTGTCGTATTAGTTTCAAGATTCCATAGCTTAGCATGTCCAAGTTCTGTGTAAAGGATTGTTGTTGAATTA
The DNA here is from genome assembly GCA_030608385.1 of Candidatus Heimdallarchaeota archaeon. Lineage (GTDB taxonomy): Archaea > Asgardarchaeota > Heimdallarchaeia > Heimdallarchaeales > Heimdallarchaeaceae > UBA460. The sequence continues at coordinate 7,392 of JAUWEG010000044.1, read as the reverse complement.
ATGAATTCAGCAGCATTATCGGCTAAAGCTCCATCTGTAAGCATCTCTCGTTCAAAGTAGATTCTCCCATCTGTATCTGTGATAAACATGGTTCGGTTTAGAATTACCCACCCAGGAGTGCTGTGTCTTTCCACAACAAATAAATTGTATCCTTCAAAATAATCTGAACCAACATTCTTGAGAATAGTATATTCAAACAATTCTTCTGAAAAAATATCGGGGTTTAAAAATCTATAATTTGGGATGATATTTAAAGAAAAGATTAGAATCAGAAAGAGTGCTTTAGACTTGTTAGATGTATTGAGGAGCATTATGTAATTCTTCCCTATCTTTAGAAGTTAAATAGTTTTCTTAGTGTCTGTACCTTATGTTCTTTATCAAACATTTGCTTTGTTTTATTGAAGTGACAAATTATTCGAAAAACTAAGAATTTTTGTTCTTTGGATACTATTTAAAACGAATTTTCTATTTTGTACTTGAAGAAGATGTCTAAGCCAAATCATCTGATAAATGAACAGAGTCCATATTTACTCCAGCATGCTTACAATCCAGTAGACTGGTATCCTTGGGGAGAAGAGGCCTTCAAAAAAGCTTCTGAAGAAGATAAACCGATTTTTCTATCGGTTGGTTACGCAACTTGCCACTGGTGTCACGTTATGGAACATGAATCATTTGAAGATCAAGAAGTAGCTAAAATTCTAAATGATAATTTTATTTCAATTAAGGTAGATAGAGAAGAACGTCCGGATATTGACAGTATCTATATGACTGTAACTCAAATGATGACAAGCAGAGGAGGTTGGCCTATGACTATCATTATGACCCCTGAGAAGAAGCCATTTTTCGCTGGAACATATATTCCCAAAAACAGTAGGTTTGGCATGTCGGGTTTGATTGACCTTCTTAATCAGATAGTTGAGATTTGGAAATCAAAAAGAAATGATATTCTCAAAACAGCTGAAGAAATTACAACTCATCTTCATGATTCAACAATTTTATCTCAATCTGATTACAACGGTGAAGAATTACTCATCCGCGGATTTGATGAGTTAGATAATAGATTCGATGAAATATTAGGGGGATTTGGTTCTCAACCAAAGTTTCCCTCACCTCATAATCTTCTTTTTCTTCTTAGATATTGGAAAAGATTCAATGATCCTATAGCATTACAAATGGTTGAAACAACATTACAGAAGATGAGATTGGGAGGAATATTTGATCATATTGGTTTTGGTTTCCACCGATATTCTACCGACAGACATTGGTTAGTTCCGCATTTTGAAAAAATGTTATATGATCAAGCAATGCTGACATTGGCTTATGCTGAAGCTTATCAGATTACAAAGAAAGAAGAATATAAACAGACTGTAGAAGAAATTCTGGAATATGTTATGAGAGATATGACCTCAAAAGAGGGGGGTTTTTATTCAGCAGAAGATGCTGATAGTGAAGGAGAAGAAGGTAAATTCTATATCTGGTCACACAAAGAAATAACAGAAATACTTGATGAAAAGGAAGCTGAATTAGCCGCCCAAATATTCAATATATCTCCTACTGGTAACTTTCTAGATGAGGCAACTCAACAGAAATCTTCCTCTAATATTCCACATTTGAAGAAACCCATACTCGAATATGGTGAGGAAATTATAGAAAAGATAGAACTTATTCGTACAAAAATCTTCACAAAAAGAAAGAAAAGAATACACCCTTTAAAGGATGACAAAATCCTGACTGACTGGAATGGAATAATGATAGCTGCTTTTTCAAAAGCATCTCAAGTTCTTGGAGAAAAAAAATACCAAAAAGTAGCTGAAAAAGCTGCAGACTTCATTTTCAGCAAATTGTACCGAAAGAATGGAAGATTATTACATAGATATAGAAATGGACAATCTGCTATTTCAGCTAATTTAGATGATTATGCTTTTATGATTTGGGGATTGCTTGAACTTTATGAAACTAGTTACAATCCTGAATATCTTGAAAAAGCAATTAATTTAAATGAAATTCTCCTTAAGCACTTCTGGGATAAAGATGCTGGTGCTTTTTTCTTTACAGCTGATGATGGTGAAGAGCTTCTAGTTAGAGAAAAGAATGTCTATGATGGTGCAATACCATCAGGAAATTCGGTTTCAATGTATAATCTGCTGAGATTATCTAAAATAACATCAAAAGTAGGTTTAGAGAAAAAAGCTGATGAACTAATGAAAACTTTCGCTAATCAAATAAATAAGATGCCTTCAGCTTTTACTTTTATTCTCACAGCTCTTGATTTCGCAATAGGACCTTCATTTGAGATTATAATTGTAGCGAATAAAGGAGATAGTTCAGTCAAAGCGTTTCTAGAGAAACTAGAAGACCAATATATTCCCAACAAAGTAGTTATTCTAAAATATCTGGAAGATGACTCACTACTTGAGAATATAGAAATCTTAAAGGAATACAAGCTTGTTAATAATGAAGTAACAGCATATGTGTGCAAAGATTTTGTTTGTAAGCAACCTACAAACGATCCAGAAATAATGATTAAGGAATTGACTATTGATGAGGATTAAGCTTGATCTATCAAGTTTTGAACAGTTTTGGCATATTGTTGGAATATTAGAAAGTTCTTCTAATCCTTCAAAAGATGATTGGAACAAATTATTCGATACACCAGGTTATAATGCACTTATTGCTTCAGAATTTAATAAGGACTTTTTCAAACAAAGTTTTATTGCAGTTTTTGACCCTGAAAAAGAAGAAACATTAGAAAAGTTGCTAGAGGGTAAAACAAGTAGATATCTAAAATATTATTCCCAAGTAAGAAAAGATAAGAAAGCATATGAAAAAAATGTAAAGTTAATTGAGGAAAAGTGGAAGAATATCCATGAAAGCATTTATGCAAGAGCTTCCGCTTTTCTACCTTATGGGGAATCAGAGGAAAATCCTACTGTCTCAATTCTTATATTTGATACAGATGCAAGAGGTTATGATACAATAGTAATAGATGCAATATTTGCTAATAGATTAGAAGATTTTGTTTCACTAGTTGCTCATGAAGCTCATCATTTCTATCGTAATCTATTGCTAGAGTTTGATAAAGAGGATATAGAAGAAGAAGACAAGGATCTAATCTGGGTAATTAATCAAATCCATGCAGAAGGAATTGCTGATCACATTGACAAGGGCCTTTTTATTTATGGAGGTATTGAAACAGCTTTTCCTAAGGCATATGTGAAATATTTCAAAGAATCTGCTAAACGTGCCCCTGAAATAATAAAAGAAATTAATACTCTTATTGAAAATAGTATCAGTAATAAGATAACAAATAAGGAATTAGGTCTAGAAATCAAGAAAATTGTTCCCCTTGCTGGTCATCCCTTAGGGTATTATATGGCAAATATCATAATAAAGAATGCACATTTTGATGAGCTGATTAGAACTGTAGGTAATCCATTCAAATTCTATGAACTATACAACAAAGCTGCTAAACTGGATAGAGAAAAATTATCTTTGTTCTCGGATATTTCTTTAAATTTAATTGAAGAATTAGAGAAAAAATACGTTAAACAGACGAATCGAGTTAAGTAAGTTAGCTCTCTTTTTTGATAGAAAAACTAGCATTTCTTACATCAATTCCTTAACAGCACGTTTAGTTTGAGATAGTAGCAAAATGAGATATAAGATTCCTCCAATAGCTAGGAAATATCTTCCTATATATGCTATAAACAAGAGATAAAGCTGCCAACCTCCTAGTGGTGGGAACAGAAATATCACAAAGAATAGAAGATATACTACAGCTGCAAGTAAAGCTGTAATATTTAGGAAGTTTCTGTCAAAGGATTTTATTATTGAAGCAACAATTGCTACAATTATGTAAACACCTACAAGAACTATCGAGATGATCATAGAAAATTTATAATTAAACAATGGATTGAGATCAAATGTATCTGGGTTTATTGCGACAAGAATTGGGTTAGTATACATTATGTCTCTAACTACAACAAAATGATCTAGAATAACTGGGATTACTAGATTTATTAGAAAGAATAACAAATGCGTTTGAGATATTTTACTTTTTGGAATCTCAACTATATTCTCATCTTTAGTTTCCATGAGAATTCGTAAACTGAAACCAAGATAAATATTTCGTAATCCTTGTTCTTGAATTATACAGTAGTTAATCTTTCTTCAATTCTTAATAGGGCCTCTTTAATCGTTTCAAGTTTGTGAGAAAATGAGAATCTAACATACTTCAATCCATCAGATTCCTTCCTTCCTGTTGTTTCGTAAAAACTTGAACCTGGAACTGTAGCTACTCCTTCATCTTTAACTAGAAAATCAGCGAACTCTAAATCATTCATTCCAAAACTAGAAATGTCTGCAAGAAGATAGTACGCTCCCTTAGGTTCCATTACTCCGAATCCTAGTTTACGTAGACCTTTAACTATTTCATCTCGATTCTTCTGATAACGATTTTTGAGTGACTCAAAATAGTCTTGTTGTAAATTATATGCTTTCAAGGCTGCGAATTGCATGATGGAGGGAGCACAAATTGTCAGATAATCATGAACCTTTCTTATTCCTGTCATTAATTCTTTTTCTGCAGCAACATAACCAACTCTCCATCCAGTGATGGAAAATGTTTTACTGAAACCAGAAATAGTAATTGTTCTCTCGAACATGTTATTTAGACTTGCAGGACTGATATGAACAACATCATCATAAATTATGTGTTCATATATTTCATCAGTAATAGCAATGAGATTATTATCATTACAAATGTCACTAAGAAAGTTCAATTCTTCTTTTGAAAAAACTCTTCCCGAAGGATTGTGAGGTGTATTTATAATAACAGCTTTTGTCTTATCACTAATTTTATTCTTGAAATTCTCCTCATCAATTCTAAAATCTTTCTCAGACAATTTCACAAAAACAGGTTTTCCATTAGCTAAATATGTGATAGGGACATAATTTTCATACCATGGTTCTAATACAAGTATCTCATCTGATGGATTAAGTAGAGAGAGAATGCTACTAGCAATTGCTTCGCTTGCGCCGCAAGTAATAGTTATTTCATCTTCTGGATTATATTGGATTTTGTTGTAGGTTTCATATTTATCTGCGATTTTTTCTCTAAGATCATTTCTGCCATATGTTACTGTATATTGATGCTCATTGTGTTTAATCGCATCTGTAATCCCTTCTATGAGTTCTTTTGGAGGTGAATAATCTGGCATTCCTTGAGAGAGATTAATAGCATCGTATTCAATTGCTTTTCGAGTCATTTCTCTAATAACTGACTCTTGAAAATATGAAATTCTATCAGCTAGATGAATCATAATATCTGCTAAATTCACAGCTTATTATTGTTTTCTAGAAAAAGCTAATCATCCACAGTAAAAAACTGTGTTTTTCTAATATTGATTAAACCAAGCATTGACATATCTTCTATCATATCAATGAAATGGAGAAAATTCATAGCTGATTCTGCTTTGAAGAAAATATCTAGAAGTGTCTTATACTGGTTACCTATACAATATGTGAGGAGTTTTTCATAAGATTCAAAATCTGTTCCTTTTCTTTCGCTTTGTATCTTTGGCCATTGTCTTCTAAAAGTGGCATAGGATTTCAAAGAAGCAATTGGAAATGAGCTTTTAGCATGGAGGATCATATCTAACTCAATGATACTTTCTCCTGATGGGGGTTCTGAAATTTTAGGATCAAGATAAAGAATCATAAAAGAAAGCATCTCTTCATCTAGTAAAACAATCGCCTCTAATATGGAAGCTAGTTGTTTCAACCAGTCTTCAACAATTTCAATATCAATATTCTTAGATATTTTTGCCTCAATATCAATAAATTCTAACTCAGAAGTAACTTTAAGCATTTTCCCAACTCCCTTTTCTTTCAGTTGAAAATGGGTCTGCCTTAACCTATCAACGATACTTAAGGATTTAAGATTCTTATATTTGTAGCTCTTTTCAGGTTCGATTTTAGCTATTTTGAAGTCAACTTTTTTGGGAACAGGTATTTGCATTGCAGAGATTTCTTGAGTTGATACATCATCCCCAACTCTAACAGGTACTTGTGATCTAACAACCATGTTCTTATCTACATATAGAATGTTAGCATTCAATCTATCATCTGCACAAGGGTGAATATCAACATATTCTACATATCCTTTCTCATCAACAGTATGATGTAATGATTGCAAAACATAGAGGATTCTTGTTCGTTTACAGATATTGCACTCGTAATCTATTTTACGACGTCCAGTTTTATTGCTCAATCTTAAGACCTCTACAATGCTTCTATAAGGAGTAATACAATATGCCATATTAACATTTCTTTATTACGTTGTGATTTTGTCATATAGTCATAATAAGTATGAAGATAAGAAGAAGTATTATTGGCGTTTAAATAGGAAAATATAGGGAAAGAAGTGATGGGAGCAGTACATAGAGCAGAAGTGATGGAAGTGAAACATCATCCGGTTCTGAGTAGACTGTGCCATCAAACAAAGAATCTCTATAATAGAGCAAATTACCTGCTAAAACAATCTAAACAACAGCAGGGTACAATCCCCTCGTATTATGAACTTGATAAGCAACTCAAAACAGAATCATGCTATCAACTCCTCCCAGCTCATACGGCACAACATACACTTAAACTTCTATCAAGAAATTGGAAAGCGTATTTTTATGCCAGGAAAGAATGGAAGATCCATCCTTCAAAATTCTTTGCACCTCCTCGTTCTCCTCACTATAAACCTTCAAATGGGGAAACTATAGCTATTATCTCTAATCAACAAGCGAAGATAAGAAATGGATGGTTAGTGCTCTCCAAGAAGATTCCTTTTACACTCAAAACAAGGTTGAAAGCAACAGATAAAATAAGAGAAGTAAGGATAATTCCTCGAGGAATGGGATATACAGTAGAGATTATTTATCATAAACATCTTCCAAAACAAGTGCTGAAAAACCAGATAAGAAAAGGTGCGCTAGATTTAGGATTAACCAACCTCGTGACCTTTGTGGACAATATCGGCTCAAGACCGATTATTGTCAAGGACGAGGGAAAAGGAGTAAAATCAATAACACAATATTATTTGAAGAAGATTAGTCAGTTACAAGAACAGTATGCACAACAGCAAAGAGTAAATTTGAAGCAAGTCAACAAACTTCGTTACGGACCAGCGTATTATCGAGCAAAAGAAAGATGGAGAAGAAAAGTTAAAGATTGTTTCCACAAGCTTAGTCATTTCTTAGTTGAGTTATGGGAGAAAAGAGGATTACATACAATCTATATTGGATACAATCCCCAGTGGAAACAGCAAGTAAGGTTAAGGAAGAAAACCACTCAGCTGTTTGTGATGGTGCCATTTGCCAAATTAATCTCTCTTCTTCAGTA
>JAUWEG010000064.1 GCA_030608385.1 Candidatus Heimdallarchaeota archaeon | reverse complement strand
ATAAATGGAAGGAGGAAAAAGACTTGAAAGACATAAAAAAAGCATTTATCGGGTATTGCGAACAAACATTTCTAGGATAGATACATCAGTTGTTTTCTTCCTGTAGGGGAAAGTAAACGGGGAATATAAGACGAGCAAAATTTTGGTACATTTCAACACTATAATCCTTCTGTTCGATTAATCCTTCCAGTTTTACGATTTCAGATTCAGTATAGCCTTTCATATCTGGAAATACACTTTGGTTACCGTAATCCATAATTTTGCAAATTATTTCACCGACTTGCTCTAATTCTAGATATGATTCAATTAGGATATGAATATGAGGAGTTAGTTTTTCTGATTGCTCTTCCTCTTTAACTGAATCAGCTATCCTTACTACAGAAAGGATTGCAGCTCTTCTTGTAATGTAATCCTTTGCATAAACTACATTTTTCAAAGGATATAGAACGTCAACATCTTGTAAGTAACCTATTGCCCTAATTGCTGCATATTGAAGATCATAGTCACTTTCTTTTAGTATTTTTACTAAATAAGGTTTGGACGCATAATCCTTTAAACGACCTAAAACTTCCAATGTAGGTAGTTTAATAGCCAATGAACTTCGTTCTATAAGATCATGAAGATAGCTAAGGATTTTCTCTTTAAGCTCTGGAAATTTTGAAGCATATTCAACTATAGTTGAAGCTGCAGCATTTCTTACATTCCAGTCAGAATCTTCAATTAGTGGATAAATTTTGTTGATACTCTTTGCTTTACCATTCTTCTGTAAGAATAAAGCAAAATTAGCTCGATCTAGGGGATCGTCGCTTTTTTGTTTTCTACCTATGAATAATCCTCTAAAGAAATTTACTAAACTCATAATTCAAACAACCCCTCTTTTATGAGATAACTTATAGCACCTCTTTGTGGTTGAGTTAGTTTTCTAAGAAATGTATAATCTATTTTTCTAACTTCAAACCTTTCTTCCTTTTCTTCGTCTAAATCAAACTTGTAAGCGTCTTTCCTTTTTGTAACTTGAACAGCTCTTGTAACTACAGGAAGGTTATATGGTGACAAAGATTTGTACTTTGCTTTATGAACTGCAAATAAGGTTGCAACATGAATTCCCCCTATTTTCTTGAAAACGATAATATCTGCAAAAGCTGGGAGAATTGTTTTGAAATCGTCTCTATACAAAGCCATATGATTATGTAAAATAACTAACTGATCAATTCCTACACCGTACTCATTAGCTTCAAACACATATACCTTCTTATCGTCCACTTTTACATATCCCTTTGAGGAAATTCTAGGATTATCATCAAGTAGTTGCCCAAAGGTGGAATATTTTCTTCTAAACACCTTACTTACGTATTCTTCAATTTGTCTCCAGCCATATGCATAAACAGACCATATATCTGTCCATCTACTTCTGGAAGAGTGCCAATGTTCAACTACAAACTCAGAATGAGCGTTTTTGTTAACAGCTTGTAAATCCTTAATATCATTCCATGAAAACTCTTCAAGGAATTCTAAATCAGACTTAAATGAGAAAAGCTTCTGAAATACTGTTTTCTCATCATTGTACTTTGCAACAAGTTTATTCATCGCAGCAAGACTAAATTCACCTATAGGGGGTGCAAGGAAAGCTTTCAATTCTTTAGGATACATGATTGTTTTATCGTCGTGTCTTTTTGGAAGCTTATACTCGTCCTTCTCTAGTAAATAATCAATTGCTTTTTTCTGAATGTAATGTGCAAAACCCTCACCTATAAGTTCATGGAGATTCTTCTTTCTTACAACCTTAGCCCTTTCATTTATTAGATTAATTGCTTCTATTGAAAAATTATTGAAAAGAGTATATTTCCTAGCATCTTCTGGAGGAGTATAGAAATCTTCCACTCCTGCTTCTGTAAATAATCGAATTACGCCTATCAAATCTTGGAAGTATTGCCAAGCCCAAACATGTTTATTTTGTGAAGTTTGGTTCAATTGAAATACATTGTTTGTCATTAGTTCTTTTAGAACCAAATCTAATTGATATAATTGTGCTAAAATTCTTGGCGAATTAGACTCAGTTTTTTCATTCAAATAAGCATGAGCAAATGCATGTATCAACATAACTCTTAGAGTTAATTCTTGTTCTTTAGTAAGTTCTTCTGGAGGAACTGAAAGATAAACAAGAGTTGGTAAAGAGTTATAGACAGTCTCCTTTCCAGTTGGAAGGAAATCGCTAATCCTAGCTGACCGAAGGTTTGTAATTTGTTCAGAAGTGAGTATAGCTTGTGGAGTTCCTGTTACCTCTATAACTCTATTAACAGAAATATGCATCTCAGGATTAATAAAAATTAATATCCTATAATTCTCAGGTGTTTCTCCAACTAGAGTTTTAAAGTCCTCCCTAGCATTGTTGTAAACTTCGATTACATCACTAAGTTCCTCTTTAAGCATGAAGTATACTCTCCCGTAGTATTTGCTCACCCAAATTCTTTATTTGAGCAGGATCTATTAAGATGGGTTTGGTAATCCCTTTGAGCATTCTTTTTGTATGGATATAGATCTCTTTGTTCCTTAGAGCTTCAGTTCCCATTAGAAAGTAAGAAATGTTCCAATTCCTAGAACGATCCGCCTTTAAAGAGCTGAATATCGCGTTCAATTGTTGCAAACATTCTCTTGTGTCTACATTTGTTTTTGTTTCAATTTCATTGAAGTATTTCTTAAGTTCTTGACTTTTTTTGAAATTAAATGGATAGACAGGAACATTAGGCATACCATCTGTTACTATAGTTAATTGAACATCAATATCTTTGTCTGTATGCTGTTTCTTTGCATGTTCAATAGCTTTCAGGATGCTCTGAACCATGTGTGTCTTTCCTCGCGCTTCAGCAGTGAGAAGAAGTTGTTCCATTTTCTTATCATCATCAACCACAAAGGGGTTTTTAATTATAGGAACAACTGCTAGCTTAAACATATCAAATCGCTTTCTTTTTCTTCTATTAATCATTTTGAAATAATAATAGAGACTAAGACTTGTTAAGAGAGCTCCATCCAATCTAGACATTTTTCCTTCAAACACAGTTTTTTTCATGGATTGACTCATATCAACTATCAGATAAACTAAGGAACGACGATCCTTCTTTATCCTCATAATATCTTCTTGTTTGACTTCTGTTGGAGGGATAGATTGAGAACTAAGAACAGCGCTCTTGTAGGTCTCTTTCAAACGAATTGTACCATGTAACCTTTTTTGAACTTCATCAATAGGTGCTACAGAAATCTGCTTCATCAGATATCTACCTAAAATCTTTCCAAGAAGATCCATAACACTTTCCCGAGAAATTCTTTTCTTCCTACCAAATGCGTCAATTATTTCTATATCCACAATTTCAGTTAATTGACTTAATTTCTCTGCTAATTGTTGAAGATCTACAGTTCCTTCTTGTTTAAGTTCTTTTAAAAGATCTTGAATATATTTGAGAATATCTTCAACAGTCTGTAACTCGTTTCTGTTAACTCTCTCCAAGACATCTGGTAAAATTCGTTCTCCAATGAACCGAAGGAGTTTCATTTCATTAACTAAACGTTCTTCTTCTTCAGCTATTAGAAAAGTGTTCATGATTTTCTGAACAATATTTTCTACTGCAACAGCATTTTTCGCTGCAATAGATAAGACTGCACCTTCACGAGAACTTCTTCCAAGATGTGGATTCCTCCATAAGCGTAGTACTTGTGCTGCATCCTCGAATTCTAATACAAATTCTTGATTAGAATAATGCTGCAAGGGATCAGCAAATTCTGCTTCTGTTACGAAATATATTCGATGGGGCATTTTATCATCTCTAAAAGTTACTAGAAGAGTTTTAAGATTAGATATAATCTACTCTGAGTAACAGTTCATATGATGGTTTTAGTTTTTCCACAACTTGCTTTCGAATGTTTTCTTTGTATTTGTCTAAACCTTCAAATTTTACAACAAGTTCAGCTAATTCGGCATCGCTTAATGCTTTCATTTTAGATATGTCTTCGGATATATCTTGAACACTAATTGATACGTCTGATTCTTTGATAGATGTACGTAAAACAATCTTAAGTTGCTGTAGTGCATCATTAATCATTGAAACTGGAACATCATAAGCATTCATTGTGCTTCTTATTCTTTCTAATGTAATGATGTTAATATCGGTTGTTTCATCTTCTCTTGATTGAAGTAGTACTGTTTCCCCAATGATGTTATTCATTGTACGAAGATCAATATGCGGGTTTCTTTGAGGGTCGTGAATTTCATCTAAACCATTATAGAAATCAGCTCTAGCCATTCTACTCTCAGAACGAACACCCTTTGTTTTGAGATTATCAGGTAGGGAATTGTCACCTAAGAAAGCTAGAAAATCAACTGCTAATCGACTTACGAAATCAGTTGTTTCTTTTTCTAATTCATGGAGTTGAATAATGGAGGGATTAGCAGTAATTTTTCTTCGAGAAAGAATAATTTGTTCATCAAACATATCTTTAATGATTTGTTCTCTGCTTTCCACAGAACGAGCGGGCCAGAGAACTTCAGGAATACGATTAATGATTGGTTGACTTTCTTCTCCAAATACTGTCAAAGGAGCATTCGAGGTGAAAAGAACAGCACCATCAATATAAACTGGCTCTCCTTGAATATTGTATTTGATAACCATTGGTTCCTCAAGAAAACCCATCAAAGATTCTAGCAGGCTTAATGGAAGCCTTTGTATTTCATTAACTACAATGAAACCATGTGATAATATTCCTACTTTGTGTGAAGTTGCTGCATATGTAGTTGAAGTTTCTTTTCCAAATAATTCTTCTAAATTTTCAACACCAGCAAGAAGCATGGATAAGCTTTCGGGGTCGGTTCTAGGATCTAGTTGTGATCTTCTAACTATAGTTTTAGTAGCTTTAAGTTTTCCTAAACGACTAACAACCTCCTTTGGAGGAATGGCTAACATACTATTTGTATTATCCAAATCGACAATGTTATCATCTGTTGAAAGTATGGCTTCAATATTTTTTCTACAATATGGACAGAGAGATTGCATCACACGAATTCCAGCAAAGGGATTAGCTGGGAAATTGTTCATCACATCAACTATATATCCAGCATCCTCTAAGAAGGGACATCCTTCAATATGGTATTTGGAATTATTAATTTCTCTAACAACATGATCTAGCAAAATTCTAGCAAACAATGATTTAGCTTCTCCTGTTGGACCAGTAAGTAGAACTTTTCCACCTACGGCTAGTTTATCCATCACCAGATTTTTACCAACATCATTTCCTCTAACGCTGACGTCTTTTGAAACTCTTTCACGGAATTCAGGATTCATAAGGATTGATCTAACAGAAAATCCATCATAATCATCCTTCATTAATTTCTGTATTGTGAGTGTCATGAGCTTTACCTTTTTTATTATATATTTTGATTATTTTCTTCTTCTGTAGCAAATTGAACTTGCACAGGTTTGATTTTTTCTAATAATTTTTCTTTTTCTTCCCAAGACTTAATGTGTCCAATATGGATTACTCTCTTCAACCATCTTAGAGCTTCAAGTTGAGAAGAGATATCGGGTATGTCAAAAAGATTCCATAGTCTATCAGTAAGACGAATGAGAGAGAGATTCTCAATTAACTCTCCACGAGACAAAGCACCTTGGAGATTTGAGTTATATGCACAGATTGCAATTGGAAGATTTTTTGTTCCAGAATCCCAAGCTATCTTTTCCCAGAAATAGTTTCTTTCGTGTTTTATCATTTCTTCTTTGGTTGCATCAATAAGATATAACAACCCTTCAAATGGAACAAATTGTTTATGTTTGAATTTGAACCCTAAAGAATATGGTAATTCAGTTAGAGAACTATCTATTATGAATTCTGAGAGAGATGTATTAGACCTCATCAGTAGAGTTCTGTTTCTAGTTGCAGGAGTATTATCGCCCAAAACTAGTATAGATACTTCTGGGGAGCCTAGCTTTCTTCTAAGAGAACTTTTCAGATTCTGAATGAAGTTAGTCATTGGGTTTCGTTAAAAAGCAACCTATGTGCATCTTTATCAATTTTTTGAATAAGAAGTTTTTTTAGAATAAGAGTAAAAGTTTAGAACTTCAATAATAATGAAATGGTAATGAGTCAAAAAATTCTAAACATAGTTGTCGCTGGTATTGAGTATAATAACAAGTGGTTGTTTATCAAACGTGAAAGAGGAGATTATCAAAAGAAATGGGCTTTAGTTGGGGGAAAAATGAATTTTGATGAAACAATAAAAGAATCAATTTTAAGAGAAATAAAAGAAGAAACTGGTTTAGAAGCTGAGTGGGTTGGAATCAAATCCATCCTAAATGAAAAACTCAAAGAGAAAGATTCTGGAGAAACATCACAACATTTCATTATCGTTTTATGTTTAACAAAAGCAAATAGTGATGAGGTCTTAAAAACAGAAGAAGGAGAATTACGCTGGTTTACTAAACAAGAAATTAGAGACAATAGAGATAAAATCATTCCCTCTGATTATCATATGATGACACATTTGATTATTAAAGAATCATTAAACCAGATTGTTGAAGTGGAACTATTAGAAAAAGAAGATGAATTATCTCTTGGTTTATTTGAAGAATATTAACTAATTATTTTCTCAAATTCTTCTGTGTTTATTTTAGAGCCACTTATAATAAGAACAACTTCTCTCCCTTGGAATTTCTTAATCTTCTGAATAAATGATGCAACAGACAATACTGCAGCGCCCTCAACTATCAGTTTGTGTTCTTTGAAAAGCAACCTTAAAGCGTTTTTAATTTCTTCTTCTGAAACCATAATATATTCATTTACATATTTCATGCAAAAATCGAAAGTAATAGAATCGGGTTCGATCCCTCCAGCAGTTCCATCAGATAATGTGGGTTTTGATTCGTAATCTATTATTTTTCCTGCTTTAATTGATTCATACATTACTGGAGAATTAATTGGTTGACATCCAATGATTTCAACTTCCCCAAATTTATTCTTCAAATAGCTTGCAACGCCTGAAATCAAACCCCCACCTCCTATGGGAACTAATACAAAATCGGGTTTCCTTAATTGTTTCTCTAATTCTATTCCTATAGTTCCTTGTCCCGCTATGATCTTCAAATCGTTATAGGGGGAGATAAAGTCTATCATGTTTTTTTGAGCATATTCGCGTGCAAATGTTTCAGTTTCAACACAATCATATCCGTAAAATTCTATCCTTACATTCTGCTCTTTTAATGCTCTAATCTTAGTATGGGATGCATTTTTAGGTAGAAATATAGTTCCTTTCAATCCTAAAATATCAGTTCCATGAGCGAAAGCTGCCCCATGATTTCCAGATGAAGCAGTTATGAATTCATTCTTGTTTTTTGTAGTACTAAGGAAAATCAGACTATTCATTGCTCCTCTAATCTTAAAAGATCCAGTTACCTGTTGATTCTCTAATTTGAGATATACTTTGCAATTTCCCATTCTACTTAGAACTGGAGAATACTCTAAGGAGGTCTCTTTAATATATGGTCTAATTCTCTCTTCAGCTTCTTGGATTTCTCTAAGTATATCCATTTGTTTCTAAGGGATAATCTCCAATTTCTATATAAACTTTAAACCCAATCTTCTGATTCTCTTTCATCAATTTTTTCGAGAAAAGGTTTTTACTGAAAACCGAAATGATATACTATGGCAACTAGTTCTTCCAATGTTGTAAACGAAGATATAATGTTAACTAGAAAAGAAAGGGAATTGGTACAAAACAAAGCGTCTAGATATCTTTCTATTGATGTTTTCAGAGGTCTAGCAATAGTCGGAATGATTTTTGTTAACGTGATTGCTCCTTTCGATAAAGTTCCAGCATGGTCAAAACACGCACTTGATTATGGCTTAACCTATGTTGATCTAGTTACACCTTTCTTTATCTTTGCAATTGGCTTAACTTACACAATGTCTTTTAATCGCTATTTCGAAAAAAATGGTTGGTTTCAAACATTCCTAAGATTCTTACGAAGGTATGCAGCATTTTATGGCATGGGGATGATAGGAGCTATGTACTTCTTCACAGACAAAGGAATAGTTTTTTCTTGGGGAGTTTTACAAGCTATAGGGTTAGCAGGTATTTTCACCTTATTCTTTCTAAAGTTTCCAAGAATTGTGAGATTTGCAGTTGGTATCGGTTTATTAGTTGCATATCAATATATTCTGACTATACCTGTAGAAGTAGGTACGGATACTATATCCTTAGCAGATCTAAATTTAGTTGATGTCCATGGAGGAATAATTGGAGGTATTGGTTTCTGCATCCTATTGCTTCTGTGTACAGCAATAATTGATGACTTTCGTAAAACAAACAAATGGTGGATTCTGGGCTGTGGGGGGATTTTTACTACAGCAGGAATCATTTTACATTTTGTTTGGAAATCAACAGGTTGGCCTTTATACGGGGGGATCTCCAAAGGGAGGGTCACCGCATCATATATCCTCTTCACTGTTGGGTTAGGTGCAATTCTTTTCTGGTTATTATGGTTTATCTATGACAAAAAACAGATTACGAAGAACAGAAGCATTTTACAACCAATTGGAAAAAATTCATTTTTTATCTATATAATTCACCCTATAATGATTCTATTAACACAATTAATCTTACCAATCGACACCCACTTTGCACTTGTACTGTTTCTAGGAATAGTTAGTGTAATTATTTTGTGGACTGTATCCTTCTTTCTTGATAAGAAGAAATTTTACATTGTAATCTGACAAATGAGGTTTAGTTATGAAAGTAGTAGAAAATATTACACAACTCATTGGAAAAACACCTTTAGTAAAACTAGGAAGACTCTTTCCAAACTCCAAAATTTATGGCAAATGCGAATTCATGAACCCTTTAAGTGTAAAAGATCGTCCAGTTCTGCAAATTTTTAACGATGCTGAAGAACAAGGTTTGATTAAACCAGGAGATACAGTGATTGAATGTACAAGTGGAAATACAGGGATGGCTGTTTCTTTAATTGCAGCCATAAAAAAATACAAAGCAATACTAGTCATGTCAGAAATACAAAGTATTGAGCGACGCCAAATCCTTAGTGCTTTGGGAGCTGAATTGATTCTGACACCTGCGGAATTAGGAACTGAAGGATCCCGACAGAAATTAAAGGAATTATTAGAAGAAAACCCTAATTACTTCTATGTAGGACAACATGTGAATTCTTCAAACCCCAAAGCCCATTATCTATCAACTGGCCCTGAACTATGGAAACAAACAGAAGGAGAGATAGATATTCTAATTGCAGGATTAGGTACAGGAGGAACAATATGTGGCGCAGGCAAATACTTGAAGGAAAAAAATCCAAATGTACAATTGGTCGCGGTTGAGCCTGTTGAATCACCTTACATCTCCAAAGGAATATTCAAGCCTCACAAAATGATGGGAACAGCACCAGGATTTGTACCTGAAACACTTGATAAAGACATAATTGATGAGATATTTCTTGTTAAACAAGCTGATGCTTTTGAGATGTGTAGAAAAATGGCATTAATAGAAGGTATTCTAGTTGGAATAAGCTCAGGAGCAGTATGTGAAGCAGCAAAACAAATTTCGAAAAGAGTAGAGAATAAGAAAAAGAAAATTGTTGTTGTTTTAGCTGATACAGGACAAAGATACTTGAGTGTGGAAGGATTATTTGTTTGATTTAAAAGAGGAGTGGTGGGGCAGGGCGGATTCGAACCGCCGACTTCCTCCACGTCAAGGAGGTATCATAGCCAGGCTAGATCACTGCCCCTTTTATCGATAGATCTTTCTTCGTTCTCTTCTTTCTTGTTTTCTTTAAATATTTTTTGTTACAAATCTCTATTTAACCAATATTTGTTGTTTCTCTCTGTTTTGTTCATTAAAATCTTCTTTTTTTCATTCTAATTATTAATCTGGTTTCTTCAAATTTGCTTGTTTTCTTTAATATTTTCTTCCTAAGATACCATTTTGTCAAACTTTCGTTTTTTTCCGACTCAAAATCATATTCCAATCCTTGTTTCTTTTTCCAATATCACTAGGTAACATTTATAAAAACTTCAACAGACAATCTATCAAAGGAATAGTGTTAAACTATTCTGTTCACTCGAGTGATTTATTATGGATAAAAGTGTAGCAATGTCTTTAAAGATTGTTGGTTTTCTCCTTATTCTTACTTCTGCCTGGATACCTATATATACAATTACTTTTGATTCAACAACAACTGAACCTGAACCGATTATTTTTATTGGTTCTCAGAACATTGCAGGAGTCCTTCATAATGTATATTATGAAAATAATCTAGCATTTGTTGTAGATTCAGATACAGGGCTAAATATTGTAAATGTAACTGATGCAACAACACCTGAGATTATTGGGACATACAATATTGCAAATGGGGCCAATGGTATATTCGTGAAGGATAACTATGCTTACATTGCAGATACGGTTACAGGATTACAGATTGTTAATATTACTGACCCTACCACACCAACACAAGTTGGTACATATAGTATTACAGGTGGGGCCAATGATGTATTTGTATCAGGTAATTATACCTATATTGTAGATTCAACAATAGGGTTTCAAATACTAAATATTAGTGATCCAACAACGCCAATACAAGAGGGTGTTTTTAGTATTTCAGGAGAAGTAAACAGTTTAATTGTAAAAGATGAACTCGCATATATTGTAGATTCAATAACTGGTTTACGTATTCTAAATGTTACTGACGCAACTTTACCAAGCTTGGTTGCAACCTTTGATGTAAACGAACCAGTATATGACATAGCTGTTTTAGGAAATTATGCTTACATTGTTGGTGCAAATATCGGCATACAAGTAGTAAATATAACTAATCCTCAAACTCCAGTTCTCACTAGTTCTTATTATATTGAAGGAAATGTCAATGGAATATATATTGAAAATGAACATGCATATATTGTTGATTCGACTGTTGGAATACAGATTGTTTCAATTATAAATCCAGAAGAACCAACTCTTGTAGCCTCGCAAGAGATTACAGGAGAGATAAATGGAATATTCGTAAAAGACGGATATGCATATGTTGTAGGAGTAGGAGTAGGTTTAGAGATCTTTAGAGTAAGACCCAGGTCTAATTATGATTCAGCAGGTACAATAGCACGAATCTTCGGTTTCAAAATCGATTATAAAATGTTAACCTACAGTAGTGCAAACAACCTCGCTCAAGAACGATTCCTGGAAGCAGAAATACCTAGTAGTGTTGTTATTCTTGCTGCGGCTCTGTGGTTTATACTAATCTTTGCCTTAGCTGCAGTTGTTTTGGGTCAGGTTTTCCAAAGTGGTGGTTTTAAATCGAGAGGTACTTTTGCAGATATTGCTGCAGGTATTCTTTTACTTATGGCCTTGGTAATTGCTATTCTCTCAATGAACCGAACAATGGCTATAGCAGCAGAAAGATACCAAGCTATAGTAACGGGACAAACTGCAGCCTCAACGGTGCCTGTTACGTTTAACCCGAATGATTCTACACCATCTTACTTTGACATTGGTTTAACAGGTTCAGTTGGACCAGGATTCTACATATTCACTATTGGAATATTAATGATGGTAACTGGTATTTTTCTACCTGTCAATTGGCAACAAACAACTAGCTCCAAAATGTCAAGAAGAATTGGTGATACTGGTGTTCTTAGATGGGTCAAGAATATAGCATCATTAAGATTAACTACTTACGTTACTCGTAGATTATTAACTCTTATTCCTCTCTTCATTGCAATATGTGTGATGACGTTTGTAATGGTAAACGGAATGGGTGATCCAGTAGCCTTGTTACTACTTGGAAAACAAAGAGTAACGGAACAAGATAGGATAAATCTTACTAAAAAACTTGGTTTAGATCAGCCTATTTATGTTCAATTCGTGTCTTGGTTCTACAACCTCATACGTGGTGACATGGGTATAAGTTTCCAATCAGGTCAATCAATTAATAATATGATTGGTGGATTAATTTGGGAAACTCTAAAGCTTCAATTAGCATCATTTGCACTAGCTTTGATTATTTCGATACCTTTGGGTGTTTTGGCAGCAAAGAATCAAAACACATGGATTGATTCAGCTGCTAGTTCTTTCGCACTTTTAGGTCTCTCAATGCCAATTTTTGTATTTGGTTTATTATTAATTTATATATTCAGCGGATATGGTTTAGGATGGTTCCCAGCAGCAAAAGCTCATCGAATCCCCACGCCGACGCCTGTGTTTAGTCAGACGAACTGGCAATTATTCTGGTCAGGGCAGTGGGGCGGTATTGGTGGATTTTGGAATAATATAGGTGTAAGATTAGGGGATTCACTCCTTCATATGGCTTTACCAATTATAACTTTGACATTTGCTTTCTTAGCCCTATATACTAGATTAGTTAGGTCAACAATGCTTGAAGTTCTTAGACAAGATTATGTCTTATCTGCAAGAGCAAATGGATTATCTGAAAGAACCATTACATGGAAACATGCATTCAGAAATGTTTTGATCCCTGTAGTAACCTATATTGGGTTGTTTATGGCTACAGCTTTAGCTGGGGCCCCAATTACTGAAACACTCTTCACATGGCCTGGCTTAGGATTCAAGTATGTAGGTGCGGTGCTTCTTTTGGACTTCCCAATGGTCTTGGGTACGACGGCAGTCCTAACGTTACTTATCTTACTAGGTAATTTGATAACAGATGTTGCCTACGTTGCGGTAGATCCGCGTATAGAACTATGATAAACAGGTGATATGAGTTGCAAAAAACTAAGAAAACACAAAAAGGGTCTTTTTCTAAAAGACTTAATAATTACTTAGTAGAAAAAAGATTACCAAAATCTATGTCTTGGGCCGGAGCGCTAGCTGTGCTCTGGCAGCACTACTACCTTAACTATATCGTACAATTCTTAGGTATTTTCTTAATATTTGGAATTGGATTACCATATGGTCTTATGGCATTCGGAGTTTCCATGAGTGTAGACGGTGTTCGACTAGGACCAATTGGATCTCCATACGCGTATTTCATCTATGTAATAATTGTTGCATTAGTATGGGTTGGTGTAAAGGTAGGTTGGAGATATTACAAGAAGGTAACTGGTAAGAAGGAGATGATTATTGCAAAAGATGGAACTCTTCGAGAAAGAAGTCCTTCTCAATGGACACTTGTTTGGAGAAGATATAGAAAAAACAAAGTTGCAGTCTTATCAGCTACTCTCGTAGTTGGAATTACACTTTTAGCAATTATTTATCCACTCTTGATGCCTTTTAGTCCTGTAGGAACTACCCCCCTGTTTGATGCATGGAATGGCGGTGGTTCTTTAGCTAATCCAAATCTAAAGTATCCTGGAGGAACAGATATTCTTGGAAGAGATGAATTCTCAAGGTTACTCGCTGGTAGTGAAGTATCCTTAACGGTAGGATTATTCTCAACTGTTATGTCTGTTCTAATAGGAGTAACATTAGGTGCCCTAGCTGGATACTATAGAGGATGGACTGAGGAAGTTATTATGAGAATTACAGACATGTTTCTTGCTTTACCATTTCTTGTAATAGCAATTCTAGCAGTTTCATTCATCAGAAGAGGAAGATTAGTATTTTTGAGACGGATACCACAATCAGTAGTTATTATTATTGTACTAGGAATATTTGGTTGGGCGGGATTATGTAGGTTAGTCACGGCTAACACGAAGCAGATATACAACTTAGATTATGTAAATGCTGCAAGAGTATTAGGAGCAAGTAATCGGAGAATCATTTTAGTTCATATACTACCTAATATTTTAGCCCCCATCATTGTTATTGCAACAATATCCATTGCTGGAGGAATTCTCTCAGAAGCAGGATTGACCTTTTTAGGTTTGGGGAGTCCAACGACGATTTCCTGGGGACAGATGGTTAATGAAGCACAAACGGTCCTGAAAACGAACCCAGAATTAGCGCTTCTACCAGGATTCGCAATATTCTTTGTAGTACTGGCATTTAACTTGCTAGGAGACGCATTAAGAGATGCGCTAGATCCAAGGTTAAGAGAGTGATACAATGGCACAAAATAAAAAAATACTAGACTTACGAAATATTTACACCTATTTTTACACTGAATCAGGTGTCGTTGAAGCCTTAGATGGTGTTTCCTTCGATGTTAATTATGGTGAACCTGTTGGTATTGTTGGAGAATCAGGCTGTGGTAAAACAGTCACTGCCCACTCCACATTACGTATCTTACCTAAAAATGGTAAAACTGTTGCTGGTGAAATAATTTACAAGGGTGTTAACCTTCTTGATTTACCTGATCTTCAAATGAGAAGGATACGTGGTAAAGAAATAGCTATGATTTTCCAAGATCCTATGACAAGCTTGAATCCAATCTTCAAAGTATCTGATCAGATGACTGAAGTCATTGCTTTGCATAGAAAATGCAATAAGAAAGAAGCTCTAGAGATTGCTATTGAAACGCTGGATCTTGTAGGAATTTCTGAAGCTGAAAAACGTATTACTGATTATCCTCACCAATTTAGTGGAGGAATGCGTCAGAGAATCCTTATAGCCAGAGCACTTGCTCTTCAACCCAGTCTTTTGATTGCTGACGAACCTACAACTGCTTTAGATGTTACAATTCAAGCACAGGTTCTTGAAATCATCAAAGAAATGCAGAAAAAGCTAGGGTTAGCTATGATGCTAATTACTCACAATCTTGGAGTTGTTGCGGAGACTACAAAACGAGTTCACATTTTCTATGGTGGTCGTGTTGTTGAATCTGGACCAACAGAAGATATATTCATTGACCCCAAACATCCATACACATATGCACTCTTTGAGAGTATTCCATCTCTAGAAAAAGACAAGACACGTCTTGAAACAATTCCTGGTAATGTACCAAGATTGATTAATCCCCCAAAGGGATGTCGTTTCCATCCAAGATGTAAATATGCAACTGAAATTTGTTCTCGTGTTCGACCTCCTGAATTTAAGTTCGGCAGGGGTCGTCGTGT
>JAUWEG010000214.1 GCA_030608385.1 Candidatus Heimdallarchaeota archaeon | reverse complement strand
CTGGTAATTGTGCCAATTGCTCTAAGAAGCTAGTTATAGTGTTCATAGCATAAGTACCTGCAGCACCAATTGGTAAACCTCCAGCCCAAGTGAAACCATTTGTTTTTGCAAACTGTTCGTAGATTTGCAAAGCTATATTGTTGTGATAATATTCTAGATATCCTGCACAGGAGATAGCTAAAAGAAGTCTTTTCTTTTTGCCAATTTTCTCTTCTTGAACAGCTTTAGTTATTATATCCATTAATTTTATTGTATTTGTTGGTGCAGAGTCTATGTATAAAGGTGAGGAAAGAACAATGATGTCACTGTCATTAAATGATTTTATCATCTCATCTATTTTGGTCTGATCTCTCAAAGTTTTGTAGATGTGGTATTCGTTTATGGTAATTCCTTTTTCTTCAAGTAAACTTGTAACATATGAACCTAAAGAATATGAAGCACTCTCATTTCCTCTAGGACTGCACATAAGAAAAGTTGCTTGATCAACCATTGACATCACCTAAAACACTTAATCCTTGCTCTATTTTACCCTTAATCGTGAGTTCATCATCTGATGTGTAAATAATTTGAGATGTGAATTCTGGAGCAAAATTATTTAGAGAATTTCTTTTAACAAGTTCTGTAAATATTAATTCTTGTTGTTCATTGGGTTGGTCTAAAGTACCAAATACTGTAATGTTTGGGTATTTGTCATATCTTGTTTCATGATGAATTTCTTCATGAAATACTCTGAAAAAAGGCATAAGCAGACTAATTGATCTATCAAGGGCTTTCTTTAGTTCTGAAGAATATCCTCCAAAATGAATTGAAGTTAGATAAACTACATTATCAGTTTGAATCATCTTCTTTGCTACTTCTCTCCCATAATCATCTATAACACAAATTCCTGGAGTTTGCACCCAACACTTAAAACATCCTAAACAAGGTTTGATTGTTTTTTCATGTAGTAGGATAGATTCTCCTTGAAGACCTTGATTATGAAGATCTCCAGAAATACGATTATTCATCTTTTGAAGGAAGGAATCGTTTTCATGCATTCCATTTAAAATCAAATAATCCATAATTACAAAATCAATATTTCATATTTATATATATGTTAATCCAATGAGTGAAACTCTTTCACTAATAGCTTTATAGTTAATCATTTAATAATTTCATTTTTCCCAATTGGACATACACTAACACATATTCCACAAATAGTTTCTCCGACACTCTTCTCTTGTATGTCTAGATATTCTTTGCACTTATTAGCATCGAGTAACTCCTTTCGCTTCATTCCAAAGGACCACATTTTTCCGGTTATAGCCCCTACAGGACATGCTTGAACACAAGCATCGCAATCTTCACATTCACTTGTTGTTTGAGGTTCATCTACTTCAAGAGGTGCATTTGTAAGAACTGTAGCGAATCTAACCCTCGAGCCATACTCATGGGAAATAAGCAGAGCACTTCTTCCGATCCAACCTAAACCACTCAAGATAGCAGCTGTTTTATGAGGAAATATCGCAGCAAGTTTCTTTTGGTCATATCTCTTAGAAGCAGGAATTGGTAAGGCAACAAAACCCTTCTCTCTAATTATTTCAGATAAAAATTCAGCTAAATAATCAAGTTCAGAATTCTTATCTCTGTAATGCTGAGCATACTCCTTTGTTGGGCCTTCTGATATACTATTTATTATTTCATCAGAAAGCTGAACCCCTATTGACACAGCTCTGGGATACTTTTTCAGCTCTTTTCGAGACAATCCAAAAGTTTTCTTTAGATAGCTAGTATCTGCTATACCTGCAATAGCTGCTCCTCTAGTTTTCAAGCACTGTTTTATTTCTTCTGATGTAATGAGCTCAGTAATCATTCTGCTAAACCTAATCTTTAATTTTCAAACAATTTTGATTTAACTGTTTTAAAAGCTATTCGTGAATTGAACTAAAAATCTGAAAGCAGTAACCTTTGCCAATATATTATTAAACATTTTCAATCTGAATGAACAAAGATATAGTAAAAATCAAGGGAAAAGGTATTTTTTTAATAACCTTTCTAGTTCTCCTCTGAAAGTATATGGTTCAGGATATGCAAGAAATGATTCTGGTATATCTTTTGCTAAATCCTCTGCAAACCATCTTCGAATGGACAGAGATAGTATGTTTTTTGGCAGAAACCTTCTAGTAAACATATCCCATATACCCATTATAGCGTCAGGTTCTTCTTTTTCCATAAGTAAAGGATAACAGAGTATTGACATACATCCAGAACCAGCAGGAGCTCTAAACACGTTGGGTATATGTCTAGAATAATTTGCAATAGTACTAAACTGAGCCATATTCTTAGGTTCAATGAAGAATAGAACATACTCTATTTTCTGTTCATCAGATATTTCTTTCAAACGCTTAAAAACTATGTATTTAGTATTCAGAGTAAGTTTTACTGGACCTGGATCTTTAAACAGACGTGAAGCAACTTTAGTGTCTTTTTTAAACCTTTCACCTCTACCACCAAAAATACCTTCTCTTCCTTTTGATAGAAAGAATGTTAATCCTTTAGGAGCTCTAGGAGAAAATCCCGACCACCACTGACCACCTACACAACCAAACCCTTTTTGCACTATACTTGTTTTACCGCATTTTGCAGCTTTAAAAGCATGTTTTGTAATGCACATATTAATAATGCGACCTTGAATTCTAACTTTATTTTTTGGCTTTGTTTCTGAAAAATAAACACCAAGAGGGTGATATTTCAATTTCATATACTTCTTAAAGGTTTGAGCAATCTCGAAATTTGAAAGTATCTCATAATTATTCTTATTCAATAATAACTCCTCTT
>JAUWEG010000085.1 GCA_030608385.1 Candidatus Heimdallarchaeota archaeon | reverse complement strand
ATGGCCAGAGCTTATCATAGACCTCTCTGAGCAATGTTATGGCTAGCGGTGACGAGAGTGAGCTCTCTGGCCAAAATATCTGTAGGTGAAATGGTGAAAATAGTAGTTCTTTCTGGGTTGCCTTTAAGTGGTAAAACAACTAATGCTAAAGTAATTGGACCAAAATATAGTATGCCTTTGTATGAAACAGGTACTGAAGTTCTAGAAGAAGTGACAAGTAGAGGTTTTGAATTTACACCTGAAAATATTAAGAAGGTTACTGATGAATGTAAGCAGATTTCAGATAGCTTTTTTACAGAAAGGTTAATGAAAAAAATAGACAAACTTTCAAGTGAAATCCCTGGTGTTTTTATCTCAGGAATAAGAGCTGTTTCAGAGGTTGAAATATTAAGAAAACAATATGGTGATGATAGTGTATTTGTAATTGCTTTTCATACTTCTATGAAAACTAGGTTCAAAAGGCTTGACAATCCAGATCGTATTGAAGAAACAATAGGTGCCAAGGCAAAAGAAGATGAGTTATTAAGAAACTTCGACAATTTCTTGGCTAGAAACAAGAAAGAACTTGGTTATGGTGTTGGAGATGTGATGGCTCTAGCCGAATATGTGATGAGTACTGAAAATAGAATCTGGCCCTATGTTTCTTTGGATGAAAATCAGATAAGCTTTGAAACGATTATCAAAGAGATATTGAATCTTGAGTAAACAGTCCAAAGTGACAATTTTCATTGCTCTACTTGTTACTCCTAAGCACTAAATGAATAACTTTATTTGATACGGTTCTAAAGAAAAGTTAGGTGAATGGGATGGTTCATAATCCATTTGATGACGAAAATTCTAAAGACGATCCAAAGAAAGCAAAGTTAAGAACTCAGGCTCAACAGCAGTTTATACAGCAGTTGCAGCAAAGAATTGCTACTCAATCCAATAGACTTGAAGAACTGCAGGCAGAAATTTCAAAACATAATCAAGTTATACAAAACAAAGATTTGGAAATACAAGAATATTCTAAAAGAGTAGAAGAAGAAAGAATGTTCTTTGAGCAAGACAAGAAAGCAAGAAGCGATCGAGAATATGAACTACAAAAAACTGTTCAGAAGAAAGAATTGGAAATTAAAACTCTTCAAGAAGGTTCATCACAAACAACTTTTAGTCCTCCAACTCCACTTCATGAACCTCCTAGCGAATCAAGTGTTTCAGATATCCCTGAGTTAGATTTAGGACCAGTTAACAATTTTGTTGATACTTTAATGGCTTATTACAAAAAACCAACAGATGATGTGTTTGTTTCTTCATTAAGAGATTTAGCTATTTATTGTAGTGAAAGTGGAACACCAGATCAGCAAATTCTAGGACTTCTTCTGAAAGCAGAGTTGCCTTTGACTGAAGATGAAATAAAACAAAAATTAACAATTGAACCTCAAGATATTTCAAGAGCAATTTTTAGATTAATGCAAAAGAATTTCATTAAGAAGGTTGGAAGGGGTTTTGCTGTTATCTCATCAGAGTTTGCTGAAATGACAGATATATCAAAGAACTGGGGGGGTCTTACACCAGAGCAAGTATATGAAAATTTGATGTCAGTTGTTTATGTTGAATCTGATAAAGATGAGCTAATACAAGCTTTTACAAAAGCTAGAGATGCATTAATGGAAATGGGTGTCCTTGCAACTCAAAGAAGACATGATATAAGCCAAATAATTGAAAAAATAAAAAGACATCCTTTCACAAATAACGAACTAACTGAAACAATCAAATCATGGTTAGAATCATAGGATTATTTTCATTCCAAATGGTCCTCTGAAAATAAATTTTGCTTCTTTCTCTTCAACTTGCATGATGAGGTCTATTGGAAAGCCACCAATAGTGGATTCTTTAGGAATTACAATTTTAACCTTTCCCTCATATAGTTTGACTTGTCTTCCAGGACTCGTATCATAAGTAGAAAATGGTGTTTTTCGGATTAAACCTATTCTTGGAGAGTAATATGGATTCTTAAGAAGTATAAAGGAGTAAACTTCACCTTCTTTAATGAGAGTACCACTTTGGTAGATATAAAACCAATCTTGCAAAAAGATATCTAACTCATCTTTAGGGATATATTCATGAGTGATTAATCTTTGTAATTCGTTAATATTTGCTATACTAATTACTGGAAGTTCATAAATTCCTAATTCCTGTAAATCTTCGATTCCTTGATAAATTTCTTCAGTACATCGCTCCTTTATCGCATAATGAAGAACTACAAGTAATTCCAAAGTATCTTTTGAGAGTACTTGATCTTTAAGATTTAAAGCAAGGTAATGTGATTGGAGGAGTATTAATAAAGCATGTTCAAATTGCTCCTTTTGCAGTAAAATATAACCAATCTGAACGAGTAAGGAAATTTCATCTTTTTCTTCAATAACTGCCCTTTTATCTATTAAACCACTTTCCATTATGGTTGATGCTAAAATAACAGCTCTGATTAGACCTAGCAAATCTAAACGATCTTGTTTTTCGCATAGAAATAGAAATTTTTCAGTATAATATCCTTTCAATCTTTCGTGATTATCTGTGACTAGAAAATAAACCATTCTCAGGAAATGCAGATCCATAAAAATGTCAGAAACAAGATTGGGAAAAATTGTGGAAACTTCAGTAATAATATTCAGATGACCATCTAATTTTTCAAAATCCAGAAGAGTAAACTCAACCACGCTAAGCAGGTAAAGTATTCTAGCTTTTAACCGAATAGATAACTCCTCAATATAACTTTCCTTTTCTAGAAGTGCAATTCGAAGTTCTAAAGATTGATCAGATAGTTCAATATAAGCTTCTTCAAGTTCTAACCTTAAAACTTCAAGATTCCCCTTCTCCATTTCTTCTATGTAATTTGGAAACTCAAATTCCAATTCATTCATTAGTTCGATAAGATTATTCTCTTCTACTAAGGTATGATATTTCGAAGTCTCCCTTTCTGGAGATATTTGATTTGCAGCAATAATATTCTGTAGCACATTGATTGCATGCTCTTGGATTTTTTTAATTCTGGTTACAGGATCAAACATTTGACTTTTTTCAACAGAATGTCTTATCTCATCTGATAGAACAATGTCATGGAGTTTTTCTAAAGCTTGATTATGAGCTTCATGAGAACAAGTATTTCTTAATAAGAATACAAATGAAGAGCTAATCAAAACAGGAACATTTAATGCCTCACAGGTTTTTACAAGCTTTAAATCACTTGATACCACTACGGCATTAACTTGTTTTGCTGCTACTATATTTGATAAATCATTAATTTGAGGAGATGAAAGCTCTTCTTTGTCTAAATTCTCTCTGTAATCTCTAATCTCTTTGATTGGGATTTTTATGATCTGAATTGGGGGCTTGATTCTTCTGCGGAGATACCATCGAATTTCCTGCAAAATATTATTTGTAACAAAAAGTTCAATCCCCATTTCTGTTATTATTTCTAGGAATAGCGCAAATTCTGAAGGGTTTGTTTCAAATCCACTGATAAAGAAATTAGTATCTAAAACAAATTTATTGTTTTGTACTTTATTTGTGGATTTCATATCAATTCCTTCTTTTGCGTTTTTTCTTAATAATTGAATAAGCAAGAATGCAATAAAAAATTATCTGCTCAAAATGGAAAGGATGAGGTGTTTCAGTTATGCTCACAAACTCAGGTTTAGTGATATTTTCTGATACGGATTCAATATAGTATTCAAAGAAGTAATTATTTCCAAAATCTAATTCTGGTGGGTCATAATATGAATGATATAATTCTTGAAACTCAAGAGAAAATGATTGAAGTTGACCATCTTCAGTATATGCCAACCATCCATTCATGTAGACTTTTGTATCTTGAATAAATAATCTTGGAACAACAGTTTGGGTATTATTTGATTGGTAATCAAATGAAAATTCCCACAGGATGTGGTGAAGATTATCCCTTTTTTGATACTCAATGTGAAAATCTATTTCTCTAATGGTAAATAAAGAGCTTGTAACACCTGTAAGTGTAAATTGGAACCCGTAAAACACTTGATGCAGTTGTTCCCATAATTTTTCTGCCAGTATTGTCATTCCTGAATATTTATCCCATGTTGGTATAAGAACAGGAGGAATCTGTGCAATCCATGATCCGTGAACTGGCGTTGATGAAAAATAAGAATCAAGAAGTTTATCATATACATAAAGTGTTTTTTGGAAATTTAAGCCAGATCTGGAAAATAAATATCTTAGGCCATATGTTTGATTCAATTGGTTAATCCAATGATCCCACAACTCTAGTTGTTCTTTTGTGGAATTCTTTAGTTGGTAAATTTCATGTCTAGAAGAACTATTCGTAATAAAAAATTGCATAAAATGTGAATCTAATGGAGAGAGAATCTCTTCATAACTTTCTAATGAGATGACCAGAACGCTACTCTTACCACCATATATGAGGTGAACTGAGAGAGCAGTTAACAGACCACTATACTTATTCCAAGTAGCACGCATCGATATGGAAGTTTCTAGTTTAATATCCAATGAAATTGTAAACTCTTCATCTCCTGTATTGTAAATATTGACTGAAAAAGATTCATCTAGAAGCAGAGATGTAAATTCAGCTTCATATCTATCAAAATCTTCCCCAATAATTAGAGGTAAGAAATCAAAATAATTAGCATCTTTAATCATTGCTCCAAAATTTGGTCTAGTTATGTTAGTGAAGATTTTTGGTATAATTATAGCAGTTTCTTTGGGCAGTTCAGCAAGTATAATTTCTGATTCTACTGGTTCGAAATTAAAACCAATGAACTCTGCGATAAAATCACTTCCTGTGTTAATTTCAGCAGTTAAAGGTTCTTCTAGAACTAAGTAACTTTCAATTGAATATACTGTTTCCTGAGTTGGTATGAATTTGTCAGATTCAATATAATAGATGTCTCTAAATTCTGTGGACCTTTCCCTTAGTAAAACATTCAATACTCCATCAGAGAATGATCCATGTAAATCAAATCCTAATTCTTCAAACATGTTATCTAGATTTTCACCTTGAGCAATCCTATAACTGATAAGATATCCCTTATCCTCAAAACTATTCTCTCGAAAATTTTCAGTATGTTCAGCTTCTATTTTTGAGACAGAAAGACTAAGTACTATGAAAACTAAGAAAACTGATACCAATTTGTTATTTCTCATCCTTAGTACCTCTTCTATTTTTCTTTTTTGTTTTCTCCCCTTTGAAAGTTAGTACTATAGCTGGAGGAACAATAAATAACCGTGAGACAAAAACATCGATTAGTATACCAATTCCTAAGCATAAGCCTAATTGTTGCATGTGAATTGATGAAGTGAATAATAAGCTGAAATAAGTTGCTGCCATAATTATTCCTGCAACTGAAATATTATTCATTGTTTGATCTACTGCTTCTACAATTGCTTCTTCTGAATCTTTAACATCTGTGTAAATATCTTGGAAAATGCCTAGGAATAATACGTCAAAATCCAATCCTAATGCAGTTAAAACCGCATATGCTAGTAAAGGCACAATCCAATAAATTGAACCACCTAAGAAAATTAAAGCGCACAAACTGAACAAGCCCAGGCTTATTCCTAGAGACAAGAGTATAGTTATTAAAACTCTTACAGACATAAAGAAATTTCTTAAAAATAAGAATAATAATAGCGTAATCGTAACTGAAACAAATAGGAAAATTAAGTTAAAATCAAATGAAATTCCTGTTTTGGAATCATACAAAACTGGTGCGAAACCCGTTGCATATGTTTGCCATTCTGTAATCTCTCTCTGTTCAATAATTTCTGAAATTGTCTTTCTGATAGTTTTAATCTGTTCATCTAATCTTTTGTCCCCTTCCATATATTGGGAACCACAATAAACAATAGCATAGGTTTCATCGGAAAAAACAAAATTCTTCATTAGAATATGTATTTCTTCTGTTACAAACAAAGAAGTGTTCTGGAAATGTTCATAATATGGTCTACCAAAAGGGTGACTTAACCCTGCAAGAACCGTTATATTCGTTTCAATCTTAATTGCTTCAATTATAATTAAAACTTCATTTATAGATTTAAAATTCAAACTGCCATTGCTGAAAATAAATGGTTCCAGTTCTGTAGTTTTGAAAAGAAGAGAAATTTGACTAATATATTCTGTTCCCATATGTTGAGTAATTGCATCCAATCCTTGTCTTGATTGATATGATTGCGGGGCTGATGAGATTTGAGCATAATCTGTTGGTACTGCAATGAAAATGCCTAGTCCAACCAAACTAATGATTACAAAAACAAGTAAGACTTTCTTTGGTTTTTGAACTGCTTTTTTTACATATTTCATAATTGAGCCCTTTCTTTTCTGAAATATTTTTAGGTTAACTTTCCACTTAGTAAGAACATTCTGATTCAGTAGAATAAGTATTGCTGGGATCAAAGTTAAGGAAACAACCATACTTGTTAGAAAACCAATTATGCCTGCTATACCCATTCCAGTAGCTAAAGCAAAGCTGCTCAAAACTAATCCACCAAAACCAAAGGATAAGGAAATTGATGCAATGATTATGCTTTTAGAAGTGCGTCTAAGAGTGGTTCTAAGGGCACTATACTTGGATTTTGTTTTCTTTAAATTAAGTAGATAATCCCCCATTAGAAATACACAGTAATCAGTTGTTGCTCCAAGAAGCGTTACACTCAAGATAATAAGACTCGTTGAATCTAAACCTCCTGTTAAAGATCCTATTCCAATGAAGAGCAGACGAGAAACCCCAAAGGAAATTGCTAGAACAAAGAGTTGAATTAGTGGCATGATGGGAGATCTATAAACTAGCAGAAGAATAACTACTATTGTAATAAGAACAATCAAATCTGTTTTTTTTGCTTGATTTTGATAGTCCAACGAAATCTCAATTATGAATAAATCAATTCCTGTTGCATAAATTTCTAAGGGTTCATTTTCTTCTTTTATTGAAGGTAAAATTTCTAATATTTCAAGATAAGCTGCTTTTCCTTCTTCATTCAAATGATTAAGTGCCATATTAAACGTTATAATCGTGGTATCTGCATCATCCATACTTTCTTTATAATTTGTGTATTGCCTTAGAAATGTAAGAATTATATCATCAGTAATTGGAGGAATTGTGGATTCCATTGTTAGGACTGGTAAAAGATATTTGTTTTTAGCATCAATGAATCCTTGAATATTACCGTCATCATAAACTTCTCTTATGAAATCAACTTCAAAAGAATTATTTGAGTCAAATAAAAATTCTGCTATTTTTTCATAGGAATATGTTGCATTTTGCCATTCGCTAGAATTGAAATTATCAGAAAGTAACTCAAGAAGTTGTGTTTGTCTCGTATCTGTTGAAACTTCAGAGATAAAAGTAGAATTTGCCCTTATTATGCTACTTAACAAATTGAAAACATCTTCTTCACTAGTTGGTGTGGATAAATTCGCAAAATAGTTAAAACTCTTTGACATTTCATCATAAAAAACATCTACAAAACTATAATATCTAGATTCATTAAACGAATCAAGAAGAGTTTCAAGATAGTTAGTTGTTAATTGTTTAGTGATAGTTGTTGCTAAAGAAGTGCTATTTGTGCTATTATATTGATCAATCCAAGTTAAGCTAAAAAACTCTATACCTCCCCAAACATAATGAATTGACGCAAAAGATAATTGAGTGGCATACCATTGAAGACTTAATATTGTTCTGAGAAGATTATCTGCATCAGAATATATCGAAGAATAAGGTTTACCTGGAGATAAATATGGACCAATTTTTGGATTATGCGTTATATTGTATACTAAACTTGCTACCTTTTGATACATAGATTCCGAAACTATACTACCATTAGGGTTCCTAACTATAATTTGAAATGAACTATTTATTTCACTAAATGTGGATAAAATGTCTGTACCAATCGAAGATTCAGATTGACTAGTTGTGGAAAGATTATTACCTTCATCACTTATGTAATCGGAAATATTCAATATTTTGTTGATATTAATTGAGACAAGCAAAATCCAAAATAACAATATTGCAGTTGCAACTATTTTTGGTCTCTTCCATAACTTATCCCATAATTTCATATCATCAGATGAATATCGTATTTCCCTCCTTATATTTCTATTTCTTGTATTCTTGGAATTTATATCAAAAAATCGTATTAGGTAACAATGGGTCTGTTATTTACTTAAGTGAAACAATATTACCAAATGAGGTTCTTTCAGAAAACCGAGTAATTTAAAAACACTATCCAATAGTGTGCTTAAAAGAGAAGTAAATGATAATTTCTGAGTTATCATTTGAGAGTTAACTTGTGGCAAGTTGTGAGGAAATGGTTAAAAAAAACAATGAAAAAAATAAGAAGCCTATCATACCAGATGAGCGAATTAAGAAGCTTGCTAGTTACACAGAGCAACCAGCAATTTTTAGAGCAATGGAATTGATGGTATCAAATTTACAAGAGAATATCAAACACATGACTGATCATTATGAGTATGTTCAACAAGTTAGAGATAGGTTAATGGTTGATATACAAGACAAAAAAAGAATCTATATTTTAGCAAGTGGAAGAAGTGCATATGTGGGTCAGATGTTTCAAACAAGATTAGAGCATTTTGGTGTTGAAAGCCGTTTTATCACAAACACAAGATCTGTCCCTCGTTTAAGGGAAAATGATACCATTATAGTAATTAGTGGATCTGGAACAACTCCTATTGTTAAAGCTATGTTAGAAACTTATTTTATATATAATCCATTTGTAATTGTCATTACAAGTTATCCTTTGAGTGTTATTGGGCGATTAGGGGATGTTACCGTGAAACTCAAAGGTAGAACTAAATCTGATTTAGAAAGAAGAGACCAGGGGTTAGATAGTACATTAGCACCGGAAGGAACAGCCTTTGAACATGCTGCTTTAGCTTTTTTGGATGGAATTGTCGCAGAATTAGCTGTTTCCCTTCATAGAGATGAAAAAAACCTTTTAGATCAACATAATCAGGGTTTATAATCCCCTTTTCATATCTTTGAGGTTCTTATTTTAGAGAATAGTAATTTCATAGTGAAATTATAGCAAAGTTTAATAGAATTTCATTATAATGAAGACATATATAAATCAAGAAAAGGTTTTAGAATTCGCACCTAAAAACCTAAATAAGTAAAAATCTTGGCGGCTAGATATAAGATGTCAAGCAGTTTAAAAATTAGGGATATTTTCAAAGTAGATGGTTCTGGAGTACCGTATCTAAAATTGGTTATATTTGGGCCTTCATTATCAGGTAAAACAAGTATGTTAACAGTCTATAATGTTCTAAGGAAGGTTGAAGATCCTGAAACAATCTATTCTTCCTTAAAGAAGATAGATGATCCCAGTGGTAGAACAATCTTTTATGATCAAAGTACCTTTGAATTACCAAAGGGACAAGGTGTAAGTGTTCCAAAGCTAAGATACCAGGTTTGGACTGTAGCTGGTCAGAAAAGACATTATATTCAAAGAAAAGTTGTTCTTGAGGGTGCTGATGGATTGATATTTATGTTCGATCCTAGCAAAAATATGTGGGATGACAATGTAGAAAGCCTTGTTGAGCTCATAGCCCTTAAGGGTGATGTCTTAGGAAAATCCTTGCCATTCTTAATTGTTCTAAATAAGATTGACCTTCCTCCTGAAGAGCGTACTCCTACCGATAAGTTTCTTGATTTATTAATTGAAAAGAAACTTGCAGCTAATAAAGGAGAAGCCTACATGCGAGTAATTGAAACATCTTGCCTTCAAGCTAGAAACGAATTGATGACTCTTTTGAGAAGTCCTGACATAAAATCAATGCTTGATGAATATGGACGTCTTAAGAAAGGAGCTAGACCTTTAAGTGTTCAAAAAACTGCTCAGCCAATTGAGCAATTAACACGAGAAATAATTATTAATAGAGTTAAATCTGCTAAAAGCGAATCTTAATATTCTCATTTTTATTTTCTGTTGATTAGAGAATGGATAACTCAATCGTTACTATTTTGAATCACATGTTCAATCGCAATGAAGTAAATGTAGCTAATCTTAAAGCAGTGCAAAAAGATAGATGTATTTCCCTTCTTACTTCTTTGAATTATTCGTTTGAAGAATTCTTCAATAAGATTGATTTCACAGATGAAGAAAAGGGTCAAATTCTACTTTCTCTTCTTATGCAAGGTATTAGTGTGAAAAACATACTCGAGTTAATTGATTGGAAAGGATTTGAGAATGTTATTACTGCTCTTTTTGATGAGTTAGGTTA
>JAUWEG010000108.1 GCA_030608385.1 Candidatus Heimdallarchaeota archaeon | reverse complement strand
TCAGAGAAGAAGTATCAGTGTATGACCGTCTTACAAAATTAGCTAGAGACGCAAAGAAGGTCTATTCCTCAAATGGATCTTATCACAATAACCTTAAGGTTTCAACTGAATCAGTTGAAGCTCATTTAACTAGACAAAAATCAAAAGCTTTGAGAAGCATGCTTCACACTGGTGCATTCCATCACTAGTTTTTCTTTTTTTCTTATATTTCTTTTATTTCCTCTTTAGAATACAATAATCATTAAATACTTACACTAAGCTATTAATCTTAATGTCTTCTCCAGATTTTGACACAATTGTAATTGGAGCTGGAGTCTCAGGACTTTCATGTGCAGCTCATTTAGCTAAAGAAGGTAAGAAGGTAATAGTCTTTGAACAGGGGAAAAAACCTGGAGGGTATTGTTGTTCATACACTCGTAAGAAACTTGTTTTTGACCCAGGTGCCCATTGGATCTTAGATGGACCTGGATTTAATTCTCTATTAGAGTCTCTGAACACTGAACCAATAGACTTCATCCGCTTGAATTCTGTTTATAGGATACTCGGTCCGACAAAATATGTTGATATTCGCTTTTCAGAGAGAGAGCTTTTTGTTAAATCTATGAGAAAATCCTTTCCTCATGTTAAAGATGCAGATCTAACTAAGCTGATAGATTTAGCAAATACTATTAAAAAAGAAATGGACGATATGCCAACTGATAGTCTAGAACTGCTTTCTCTATTTGGTAAAGTTAAAACTGGAGTTACTATGCTCTTGAAAGCTCGCAATATGATTAAATACAGCTCCCTTAAGCTCAAAGTTTTCTTAGATGAATTATTCCCTGGAGACGACTATAAAGACTTAAGAGCTGCGCTCCACATAGCTCCAGGTGACGACACAACAGCTATTGCACTTCTAGTTTTTCTAGCTTTTGGCATGGAAAAATCTGCATGGGGTCCTAAAGGTGGTGCTCAAAAGATATCCGATGCCCTTGCTAAAGCTGTTAAGAAGAATGGGGGAAAGATAGTTTATTCCAAGAAAGTAGTGAAAATTGAACTGGAAGATAAAAGAATCAAAGGCGTTGTTCTAGAAGATAAATCTAAGTTTACAGCTAAATCTATCGTAGCAGCTATAGATGCAAAACAGCTTTATTATCAATTACTTAATTCAGAGATACTCCCAAAGAAGTTCAAGCGCAAAATTGATGAGACACCCTTTGCAAATTCTTGGTTTTCTGTCTCCATTGTAACGGATTTGAATCCTGCAGATTACGATTTTGACGGTACTGACGTTCTTCTACTGAACACTAATGACATAGTAGAAGCAGGTAAACCTAACAATCCAGAGAAAAATAGTTTTGTAGCAAAGTTTAACACACTTCACGATGATTCATTCAAACTAAAAGGAGCAAAAGAAGAACATCATGGGATCCATCTCCTCTCTCCAGCTACCTTTGCCTATAGCAATTACTGGAAAGCAGGAAAGAAGCTTAATCGCAGTGAAAAATACACTAAATTCAAGGAAAAATTCGCTCAAAAGCTTATAAAACGAATGGAAGAAAGAATTCCTAATCTTAGCAAGCATATTGTTCAAAAGGATATTAGCACACCCTTAACATACCATAGATACACGCTCAACCATCAAGGTTCGGGATTGGGATGGACGGATATGCTTCTTTGGAAACAAAAAATCAGATTTATGAAAGGTCTTTACCATTCAGGTATGTGGAGCTTTCCAGGTCCAATGGTCGAACCTTCAATAGAATCTGGAAGAAACGCTGCCAATTTAGTATTGAAGTATCTGAAATAAACAAGGTTTCTGAGCATGTTTTTAAACTACACAAAATAATCTAGCTGCTAAACAGGAAAACTTTGCTAATTAAGTATAGTAGAAGACAGTGAGTTCATATTATTATCAATGTGCAAAATTACAGAAAGATGATTTTATGAAAACTCAAAAAGTTGGAGAAATATTCAAATTTTTTATAACCTGTTTTTTGTACAGGTCAAAGGGTTGGTATTAAAGTCCCAGAAAGAGTACGTACTAGCGATGAATTTTTTAAAATATCAGAATAATAAGAGAGATTTTGCAAAAAAAAAAGAAAATTTGGTGTTAATTGTTTATTTTTCTCTTTTACGCTTAATCACATAAGCAACAAACACAAAGGTAGATATTAGCAACAGATTGGTAAATAGATTTAACTCTGGAATAACGGGGTTGACAGTAACTGTGACCGTGTCTTCTGCAATATTTCCTGCAAGATCCATTACTACAATTCTGAAAACATATGTTCCAGCAGAAAGACCACCAGGTAAAAGACCATCAACATTTATAACTATAGGAGTACCAGCCGTCCAATTAAGCGACTGCAGAAGTACTGCATCTTTGTAAATACTATAATTCCAAGGATTCATATCTGTAGCATCCCAGCTAATAACATTACCTGTATCGCCTTCAACATAGCCAAAATCTGCAACATCAGATACATATGGACTTAGAAAATCAATGGTTGTTTCCAAAATATACGCTTCCATAAAACCAGGCATTTTAAGATAATACAAAAGGTTTGAACTTTTTTCGACATAGAAAAGCATCATACCCATCGAAGCTTCTAATGTCCAAACTTCTGTATATTCCCATGCTGTACTTCCATTCACTGTTAGAATAACCATCCAAGGATTCCATGCTATTTTATCTCCTACAACTGGATTAGGTAGTAAAGAACCAAATGGGAAGAAATGCCCAAATTCAAGCTCACCAGATTCATCAAATGATACGTAACCATTAAGTACATTAATAGACATCCAAAATTCATTAAGCATTATTGTACCAGCAGCATCATACTGGTGGATAGTGACATGAGTCAACATTTCAAAGGTTGAGAGCCAGGTAGTGAAAGTAAAGTTGTGGTCATGGGTTTGTACATTAATTAAATCCGAGTATCTATATCTTAAAATGTCGCCTTCCTTGAGAATCACAGTGGGAATAACATTAATAGAATTGATATCAACAGTATCGGAAGCCATAGACGCATCATTCCAATAAGCTTCAAGATAGATTGTGTTTGTTCCATTTTCAAATACAGGAACAATAAATTCAGTATAAGGACCACCATGTATGCCAACTGTAGTTATATATTCTGCATCAACATATACATCAATTGTTTCCAATTCATATGGTTCACTAGCATCGAATCCTACAAGAACTGTTCCGCCTTCAACTGTTTGGCTGTCAGAAGGATAAAGGATATCAAGTGTGCGAACAAGTGGCGATAGATAAAGCATCAAATATTCTCCTTCACCATCAAAATCAATGTAAACCGAAGAAGAATTTAGTATATAGCCATAAGTATCAGCTTCAACTATATAGTCACCAATACCTAAACCAGTGAAATTGTAGAAACCATCAATGTCTGTTATACCAGAATCTATGAAGTAATAATATTCATCGTAGAGCATAACATCTGCTCCTGCCATAGGAGTGTGAGTAACATTATCGTAGACATAAACATCAATGAAACCGATACCGGGTACATAATCTGGCATAAGATAGAGTTCCAAATATTCTCCTTCACCATCAAAATCAATAGTAACATAATCAGATAAGTAATGATAATCAAAAGCGGAAGCTTCAATATTATACGTAGCAGCACCTAGACCAGTGAAATTGCAGAAACCATCGTTGTTTGTAATATCATCTGTTATGTAATACCAATTTTCACTGTATAAGAGAACATCT
Organism: Candidatus Heimdallarchaeota archaeon; assembly: GCA_030608385.1. Lineage (GTDB taxonomy): Archaea > Asgardarchaeota > Heimdallarchaeia > Heimdallarchaeales > Heimdallarchaeaceae > UBA460. Next base: position 4,558 of record JAUWEG010000108.1, on the reverse strand, counting down.
GCTCCTACTATAGGATCTGTAGTTTCAAAATCATAGACATAAACATCAATGAAACCATTACCAGGCACAAAGACGTTTACAAGATAGAATTCAACATATTCTCCCTCATCTTCATAATCAATAGTAACAGCAGAATCATTGTATTCATAGCCAGAAGCGAAAATATCAATATAGTAGAGACCAAGACTTAAACCAGTGAAATTGTAGAAACCATCAATATCTGTGGTACCAGAATCTATGTTGGTATAGACATCATCATAAAGCCAAACTTCTGCACCTTGTACAGGATTTATAGTAAGTTCATCATAGACATAAACTTCAATATATGCATCATCCAGGTCTAATTTAAATGGGTCATCAATGGTAACAAAAGTTGATTGGGATAGTAGTGGTGAAATTATTCCAAGCATTAATAAAGAGAAAATAAACCCAGAAAGGATTTTTTTCTTATTTTTCAATTTTTCACACCTTTTTTTTAATTAGTTTTTAGTTGACTAATTGTTAAACTGTTAACTTAAGATTGATAAAAGTTTCCATTCACACTTAATTTATATAAAATAATAATTATTCAACTAATTATTTAAACAATAAAAAATAGGTTTAATAAAACCTGATTAGATTATATTTTTAGTTCATTATTGAAATAATCATTATTACAAGTCTTAAAGTTTAATCAATAAAGAGAATTCCTTCCTTTTCCTCTTTTCCCTTTATTTCAAATCCATTCTTTTGATACATCTCTACTGCTCTTTTGTTTGCTAGTGTAACAGCTGAACCTATATTTTCACAATTTAGCACTTCAAAATATTTTATTATAGTATTTCTGAATAATGCTTTCCCCAAACCAAAACTTTGGTATGAAGGATCAACAGCAAAATCTATAATGAAACTGCGCTTATCTATTGGAGCTAGAGCGATTATGTATCCTGCTAACTCACCTTCATCTGTTAAAGCAAAATATGAAGTTTCTTCACTCAGAGAACCATAATAACCGCTGAAAAGTCTCGTAATTAAAGATATGTTGAAGTCAAGACTGTTCTTAGAAAGAATGTTTATGTTATCCTCAAAATCAATGTCTGAATAAACCCTATTTTGGAGTTCTGCTACCTTTGTCCAAGAAACCTCTTTTAAACCAACAAAAGTAAACTTCTTTGATTTTTTCTTTCTAGAAACTTTGAACTTCTTATGAAATTCTAAATTGTCTGTAGATATTTTAGGGAGTTCATTCTTTTCTTTATCATACCATTTTTCTTTGTAATCTGAGAGAGAGAGATTCATACCAACTCTCATGTAAATTGCTACCAGATTCGTAAGCTTTTCAATGTCTATATTCACAAAACTATTTTCATTAATAGTATGTGCATAGATAATATCTATGTACTCTTTTTTGCAGAAATTCATCAACTTATTAAACACATTTCCTTCCTTGAAATTAAAATCGGGTTCGAAAGCTGCATAAAGAAGTTCCATTATATTATAGGCTCTCTCGTCCCGTATAGAAATTAAAACGCCTTTTATCTCAGTTTCTTCTTTAAACGCAAGTACATACGTTTCAGGAACATTAAGAAATCTATTTGTGATATCTTCAGGAGTTTTATCGAATAGGTTACCTAAGAAAGCAGCAACACTTTCGAACTCTTCTTCATGATTCCACTTCATCATTAAATGCAAGGTATTTGAATATTATAATGTTTTCCCCCTAAAATAAAGAATATGAAGCAAGCATCCTTTCTGTTCTGTCATTAGGGAAATTTAAGAGAGAAAAAGCTCTCATTAAATTAGTTTAATTAGTTCGAGAGTCCTTCCTTAATATTAAGTTTTTCAACCAACCAGGCATAATATATCCAAGATAACCTAGAAATACACCTATCATGGCAAATGTCCATCCAAGATAATAGAAAGGTGAATATCCTTTACTAAATGCAGCTATAAGTGTTATTGATACACTATCTAATGCAAAGAAGATAAATAACAGACTTACTGAAATTCCATACACTGCTATAAGATTGAAACCTGTTCTTGGGAGCTTTTCTGTATTATGTTTTGATTCCTTAAATGCAAAGTAAATCATAATTCCATAAGATACTAGAGATATTATTGCTAGTAAAACAAGTATGTAAAATCTATCTCGAATTAATCCAAATTCCTTGTTTGAGAACCAATAAACTATAGCTTCCAAAGACATTCCAACAACAATACCATTTGTTACTAGGAAAGGTAAAGCGAAGTCTACTCCTTTATTTGCAAAAACTGTTTCAACAAAAGCAATTACAAAACAGTTTGAAATTGCAATCAGTAAAAAGGCAGTCATTGTTGTGAGGTCAGTATAACTTACAGTCAAATAACTTCCATCAGGTGCAAGGTATCCTATCCATCTTCCTATTGTTGAAATCACACTAGCTAGTGTAAAGCTGGAAAAAGTTAAGAATAAGTATAAAACTGGTTTTTTTCTCCTTTGTACGTACTTCATTAAAATCAAAACTACAACTGCAACTAATATTATACTAATAAAAGTTTCAAAAATCACTGCTGAAAGAGGTACTTTATTATTCCATGCATCAACCATAATTATCACCAAAATGAATCGGAAACGATTTTTGTTGCTTTCCTTTGTGCAATCTCCTTATCTCCCTTTGTCATCATTTCCTCAACAAAATGTTCAATTTCTTCAATTTGCTCTTCTGTCAGCAGATTATAATCGGATATGTTAGGAAATCTATTTGTGATATCTGCTAATATTTCTGCAGTTATTTCATGGATTATAGATCTTTCTACATCAGTATGAACTTTCCGTAATAAAGCAACTGCGATGTTATCGGATAATTCAATGAAAATCTCAAATTTTCTTGTATCAACAAACTTAGGTGTACCTACATCTATTTCTTCCATTGCTGCTTGAATTGCTGTCATTATTCCACTGAAAAGAGCTTGGTCTGAAAAGCTGCTGTTTTCATCTCCCTTGTCTACAACTACAATAGGTAACCCTGTTCTAGAGATGATATAAACAGCTTGAATCATTATTCAAATAATTATTTACTTTAATTTAAATGTGACGCTTAATTTTTTATAGAAAACGTCAATATTGCTAAAAAATCAGAGATTATACCCCTTGTATAAAGCTCTAAACACTTCCTCCTTTGATCCTCCGTGTTTATTTATAATATCAATAATAATTGCACCTAACAATTGAACCTCTTCAGCTGTAAAGTCCCTCTGCTCTAATTCTTCTTGTAATTTTCGCAAAGCTGTCCACTTATTGGCTGAGAAATCAATTCTTCCCTCATATCTATCTTTCAATTCATCTATCAAGTAGCTCATAGTAACGTTATATCTTGGCAAAATGAGATTTATAAAGGTTAAGGATGTTTCTGAGAAGTAATTCAACCAAGTGAGTTTTGGGGTTAATCTTTAATAAAAGTATGATGAAAAATTTCTATATATCTCGAACATAGTGATGGAATGAAAACAAAATTCAATCAAAGAAAAAATAAATTCCTTTATTTACTATTCTTTTCATTATTGAGTATAAGTTTAATTTTAGCGCCAAGTTATAATCAAGCTGAGGATGACGACGATGATGGTATCGGCTTAATAGGTGATGATTTAGCTAAAGATATAGGCGCAATTGCAATAGGGCTTTTTGCTGCGGGTATGATCAACGTTATCGTACTTTATGTATATAAGTTTACAAGGAAATTTCTAAATGATGAAGGAAAAACCGGAAAAATCAAAAGTGTTACGCGAGAAGTTTATTTGAAAACGAGAAAACCTCTAAATTACCTCCATTATTTGCTAACTCTTGCTGCTACAACAATAATTATCCTTCACGGGATAGAATTTATTAAAAAAGAGCAAGAAGTAGGCATTTTTGGTTGGGTTGCTGTTGCGATTTTTCTATTTTTCATTCTGACTGGAGCTATCATCAAGCTAAAGATAAAACCGCTCTGGACATCAAAAAGAGGGCGTAAAATACTAAATAAGCTTCATCGCAGTCTGCTAATTTTTCTAGCTGTGATTGCTGTTCACATAATTCATGTTTTACTTACAGATTAGGTTAGAAAACTTTTAACTTAAACATTTATCTATTTAAAATATTCCTTAGCTAATGTAAGATTTATATGTCTTAAAGCATTAATCTGTGTTATGTCAGAAACGACAACAACAACAACAACAGTAGCAAAGAAACCTAGCAAATCAAATTGGAAATTTGCAGGTTACTGGAATGCTTTGATAGGAGGTTTTGTACTTCTAGTATCGGGATTCCTCACATTTTTCACATATCTTGCACCAGGATTATATTTTATTGGTAGTGCGTCCTTTTTCACATTGGCATTTATTCCATGGTTAACTGGTTTAATCCAAATGTTACTAGGATTCTTGGTACTATTTTTAATCTGGGAATGGTTACAAGATACTCTCAAAATAGGACCTTTAGTTAAAGATGTAATGTGGTTAGGTATAATCCTAATACTTATAGGCTTGATTACTGGGGGTTTAGGAGGAGTTCTTGTTCTAGTAGGTGGAATCTACTATCTATTAAGCATTAAAAAATAAAATA